>DATHLL010000636.1:0-4161 GCA_035488195.1 Candidatus Elarobacter sp.
CGCGAGCGACGCGGCCGAGACGGTCGTCGACACCGCGAAGAAGGCGACGCGCGGCGCGCGCAAGATCGGCCAGACGCTGGAACAGGCCGGCGGCATCATCCAGGCCGGCGCGGCCGTCGTCGAGGCGGTGACGCAGAAGGCGCGGCGCGCCTCGCGCAAAGTCTCCGGCGGCGGCGGTGGCGCGAGCGGCGGCGGCTCGGGCGCCGGCGATGGCGGCGGCAACAGCACCGGCGGGCGGAAGACTTCGCGCGGCCGGAAGGCCGGCCCGAGCAACGGCGGCGGCTGAGCCGGGACCGCGAACGCGGCGAGATCGTCAGGCGGTGACGATCTTCGCCGCGCTCTCGAGGCCGAGCTTCGCGATCGACTCCTCGCGCATCTTGTACTTCTGAACCTTCCCGCTGACCGTCATCGGCCAGCCCTCGACGAACATCACGTAGCGCGGGATCTTGTAGTGCGCGATCTTGCCGCGGCAGTACTCGCGCACGTCCTCCTCGGTCAGCTCGGCGCCGTCGTGGCGGATCACCCAGGCGCACAGCTCCTCGCCGTAGCGCTCGTCGGGGACGCCGATCACCTGAACGTCCTTGACCGCCGGGTGGGTGTACAAGAACTCCTCGATCTCGCGCGGGTAGACGTTCTCGCCGCCGCGGATCACCATGTCCTTGATCCGGCCGCTGATGTTCACGTAGCCGTCGGCGTCCATCGTCGCGATGTCGCCGGTGTGCATGTAGCGCGACGCGTCGATCGCCTGCGCGGTCGCCTCGGCGTTCTCCCAGTAGCCGAGCATCACGCTGTAGCCGCGCGTGCACAGCTCGCCCGGGACGTCGCGCGGGACGATGCGCCCCTCGGCGTCGACGATCTTCACCTCGATGTGCGGATGAACGCGGCCGACGGTGCCGGTTCGCTTTTCGAGCGGGTCGTCGGTCATCGTCTGCGTCGAGACCGGCGAGGTCTCGGTCATCCCGTAGCAGATCGTGACCTCGGGCATGTGCATCTCGCTCTGCACGCGCTTCATCACCTCGACCGGGCACGGCGAGCCGGCCATGATCCCGGTGCGCAGCGTACCGAGGTCGTAGTCCTTGAAGTTCGGCAGCGCGAGCTCGGCGATGAACATCGTCGGCACGCCGTAGAGCGAGGTGCAGCGCTCCTTCACGACCGCCTCGAGCGTGAGCTGCGGATCGAAGGTCCAGTTCGGGATGACGATCGCCGCGCCGTGAGTCGTGCAGGCGAGGTTGCCCAGCACCATCCCGAAGCAGTGGTAGAACGGCACCGGAATGCAGACCCGGTCGTTCTCGCCGTACCGGCAGCCTTCGCCGATGAAGAAGCCGTTGTTGAGGATGTTGTGGTGCGAGAGCGTCGCGCCTTTCGGGAAGCCGGTCGTCCCCGAGGTGTACTGGATGTTGATCGGCTCGTCGAACTGGCAGCGCGCCTTGCGCGCGGCGAGCGCCGCGTCGTCGACCTCGCCGGCGCACGCGACGTAGTCGTCCCACCCGGTCTCCTCGTCCTCGGCCTCGCTCTCGCCGACGATCACCACCTCGCGCAGCGCCGGGAGCGAGCCGCGCACTTCGCGCACCATCGCGAGGTACTCGCTGGTCTTGTAGCGGTCGAGGACGATCAGCGTCGAGACGCCGCTCTGGCGCAGCGCGTACTCGAGCTCGGAGAGCCGGTAGGCGGGGTTCACGTTGACGAGGATCGCGCCGATCTTCGCCGTCGCGTACTGCACGAGCACCCACTCGAGCGAGTTCGGCGACCAGATCCCGACCCGTTCGCCGTGCTCGACCCCGGCGGCGAGGAACGCCTTCGCGATCCGGTCGGTCTCGGCGGCGAACTGCGCGTAGCTCAGCCGCCGGCCCTGGTGGACCGAGATCACCGCGTCGCGGTCCGGAAACCGCCGCGCGATCCGGTCGAGGTTCTCGCCGATCGTCTCGCCGAGAAGCGGAACGGGGCTCGCCCCGTGAGCATAAGACGGAAGCGCCATCGGTGAATGTCACGGCACGGCCGCGCCGAACCCCTGCCGCGATGACCGCCATCGCCATTCCCCATGACGATCTCGTCGCCGTCCGGCGGCGGCTGCATGCCGCGCCGGAGCTCTCGATGGTCGAGCACGAGACGGCCGCGTACGTCGCCGAGGAGCTCGGGAAGCTCGGCCTCGACGAGATTCGGACCGGCGTCGGGCAGACCGGCGTGCTCGGGACGCTGAAGGGCGGGAAACCCGGGCCGGTGACGCTGCTGCGCGCCGACATGGACGCGCTCCCCGTCACCGAGCTCAACGACGTGCCGTACAAGTCGGCGCGGCCCGGCGTGATGCACGCCTGCGGGCACGACGGGCACGTCTCGATCCTGCTCGCGGCGGCGCGGACGCTGGCCTCGCGGCGCGCCGAGGTGCCGGGGACGCTGGTGTTCTGCTTCCAGCCGGGTGAAGAAGGCTACGCCGGCGCGAAGAAGATGATCGCCGACGGCGCGCTCGAGAACCCGCACGTCGACCGCACCTTCGCGCTGCATCTCTTCAGCGGGCTCGACGTCGGGAAGATCGGCGTCCGCGACGGCGCGTTCTTCGCCTCGGCCGACGAGTTCGATCTCACGATCCGCGGGAAAGGCGGGCACGGCGCGATGCCGCAGCTCGCGGTCGACCCGGTCGCGGCCGGCGCGTACGTCGTCACGATGCTGCAGACGATCGTCTCGCGCGAGATCGCGCCGAAGGATCCCGCGGTCGTCACCGTCGGCCAGTTCACCAGCGGGACGACGTTCAACGTCATCCCCGACGAAGCGAAGATGAAGGGGACGGTCCGCGCGTTCGACGCCGAGGTGCGCAAGTCGCTCCCCGAGCGGATGCGCCGCATCCTCGAAGGGCTCTCGACCGCGCTGCGGTTCGAGTACGACTTCGACTACCACTGGTCGTACCCGCCGACCGTCAACGCGAAGGAGATCAACGACGTCGTGCGCGAGGTCGGGCGCGCCGAGCTCGGCGCGGAGAACGTCGTCGAGCACGACATCGTGATGTGGGCCGAGGACATGTCGTTCATGCAGGACGAGCGCCCGGGCGCGTACTTCATCGTCGGCGCGCGCGGCGGCGCCCAGAGCGCGTTCCCGCACCACAACGCGCGCTTCGACATCGACGAGCGCGCCCTCGACGTCGGCTACCGGATGATGGTCGCGCTCGGCCTCCGCGGCTGAGTGGATTCGCGGTCCGTCGCGGCTCTCAGCAACTTCTCATCTCGGGCGCGGAACGTTCCCAGAAGGCGAGCGTACCTTCGGTAGAACCCGCCCGAGGAGTGATTCGTGTACGCACCCCTGCCGAACCCCGTACCCGCGCCGCTGGTCGTCCGTCTGATCGGGGTGCTCGACGCCGATCTGGTCGCCGCGTTCGGCGCGCTCGAACGCGGGCTGCCCGGTGCCCGCGACGCGACCGTCGTCGTCGACGTCCGCGACGTCGACGTGCTGGGCGAGACCGAGATCGACGCGCTCGCGCAGATCATCGGCACCGCGCGCCGCGAGGGACGGGACGTCCGGCTCGAGGCGCGCTCGCTGCACTGGCGGCGGGCGGCGAAGAAACATTGTTGCGGACAGCCGCCGGTCGACGCGCAACTGAGGTCCGCCGTCCGCCGCACGGTGATCCTCGCGCACAGCCATAACCCCAAGCGCAAGCACCGCTGATTCGCCATTCGGCCCGGACCGTGCACCGTTTGTCGAATGACACGGGGCCCGGGTTGGCCGTATCGTCGAAGCTCCGATGCGCCATGACGAGCACGACGCGTGCGGCGTCGGCTTCCTCGCCGACCTCTCGCACCGCTCCGGAAGCCATGAGGTCGTCCGCCTCGCCCTAGCGGCGGTCGGTGCGATGGAGCACCGCGGCGCGCGCGCCGCCGACGGCCGCACCGGCGACGGGGCGGGGATCCTGCTCGAGACGCCGCGCGCGATCTTCCAGCGCTACCTCGCCGAGGCGCACGTTCGCGTCCCCGAGCAACACCTCGCGGCGGTCTGCGTCTTCCTCCCGCTCGACGAGGACCTCGCCGCCTCGATGCGCGCGAAGATCGAGCACGCGATCCGCGGCGAGAGCGTCAAGCCGATGCGCTGGCGCGTCCCGCCGGTCGACCGCGACGTCCTCGGCAAGCACGCCGCGGCGAGCGCGCCGACCTACGAGCAGCTCCTGGTCGACGTCGGCCC
>DATHLL010000637.1:0-7148 GCA_035488195.1 Candidatus Elarobacter sp.
GGGACGACGATGCTGCTCCATTGCGATCTCGTCTACGCCGCGCCGAGCGCGCGGTTCAAGGTGCCGTTCGTCGATCTGGGACTCGTTCCGGAGGCGGGAAGCAGCGTGCTGCTGCCGCGCCGGATCGGGCGCGCGCGCGCCGGCGCGGCGCTCTTCCTCGGCGAGACGATCGGGGCGGAACAGGCGTACGCCGACGGGATCGTGACGCAGATCGTCGCCGACGACGCGCTCGACGCGGCCGCCGGCGACGCGGCGCGCGCGATCGCGGCGAAGCCGCGCGAGGCGGTGCGCGAGACGAAGCGGCTGGTGAACTGGGACCGCGACGCCGTCGCGGCCGCGATCGCGCGCGAGAGCGCGGCGTTCCGCGAGCGGCTCGGATCCGCGGAGGCGCGCGCGGCGATGGCGGCGTTCTTCGAGCGCGGCGCGCGGAAGTGAGCCTCGCCGGAAAGACGCTCTTCATCACCGGCGCGAGCCGGGGGATCGGTCTGGCGATCGGGCTGCGCGCGGCGCGCGACGGCGCGAACGTCGTCGTCGTCGCGAAGACCGTCGAGCCGCACCCGAAGCTGCCCGGGACGATCCACACCGCCGCCGCCGAGATCGAAGCGGCGGGCGGGACGGCGCTCGCGGTGCAGTGCGACGTCCGCTCGGAAGAGGAGATCGCGCGCGCCGTGCGCGCGGCGGCCGAGCGCTTCGGCGGGATCGACGCGGTCGTCAACAACGCGAGCGCGATCCGGCTCGGCGGGACGGCGGACGTCGACGCGAAGGCGTTCGACCTGATGACCGCGATCGGGCCGCGCGCGACCTATCTCGTGACGCGCGCCGCGCTGCCGTATCTCGAGAAGTCGGCGAACGCGCACATTCTCACACTCTCGCCGCCGATCGCGCTGGCGTCGAAGTGGGTCGGCGGCGCGCCGGCCTACACGTTCAAGAAGTACGGGATGACGCTCCTCACGCTCGCCTTCGCGGCCGAGTTTCGCGCCCGCGGGATCGCGGCGAACGCGCTCTGGCCGAAGACGACGATCGCGACCGCCGCGGTGCGCAACTTGCTCGGCGGCGAAGCGATGATCAACGCGTCGCGCACCCCGGAGATCGTCGCCGAAGCGGCCCACGCGATCC
Organism: Candidatus Elarobacter sp.; assembly: GCA_035488195.1. Lineage (GTDB taxonomy): Bacteria > Vulcanimicrobiota > Vulcanimicrobiia > Vulcanimicrobiales > Vulcanimicrobiaceae > Vulcanimicrobium. Next base: position 1,117 of record DATHLL010000637.1, read on the forward strand.
TCGACGCCGACGCGCGCCGGGTCACCGGCAACACGTTCATCGACGAGGACGTGCTGCGCGAGCGCGGCGAGACGGATTTCTCGCGCTACGCCGTCGCGCCCGGAACACCGCTCGCCGACGACATCTTCCTCGACGCGTAGCGTCCGCGCGGCGGGCTGCTACGCGAAGCCGCGCGCCGGGAACGACGCGTCGCGCTGCAGCCAGTTCGCCGGCGAGTAGCGCGCCTGCGCGTCGACGACGTGCAGCGTATAGGCGTGCCGCGAGCGCTCCGAGCGGTTCGGCGCGCTGTAGTGCGGCAGCAGCCCGTGCAGCACGACGAGCGTCCCCGCCTCGACTTCCACCGGCTCCGCATCGCCCGCGTCGGGCCACGGGGTCGGGTCGATGCGCTCCAGCCGGCCCGCGCCGTCCGCGACGACGAACCGCTCGCGGAGCGGCGTGCGGTGCCCGCCGCGCTGCACCCACAGGCAGCCGTTCGTGCGGTCGGCGCGCTCGAGCGCGAACCAGAGCGTCGTCACCGTGATCGGCTCGGTCTCGAAGTAGGTCGCGTCCTGGTGCCAGCGCACTTCGCCGCCGATCCGCGGCTGCTTGAAGATGTACATCGACTGGTACACCAGCGGCTCGGCGATCCCGAGCTCGTGCGCGAGCGCTCCCAGGCGCGGATCGCGCGAGAACCGCTCGAACACCGGATCGAGGTCGTGCATCGCGTGCCCGATCTTGTTGATCGAGAGCTCCTTCGGCGCGCGCAGCGCGCCGGACGCATCGAACGCCTCCTCCTCGAAGAAGCAGCGCACCGTCGTCCCCGACGTGAGGAAGTACGCGTCCGACTTCGTCGCCGACTCGTCGCGGGTCGTGAAGACGCCGGCCGGCCCGGCGGGGTCGAAGGCGTCGACGAGCTCCGCGGCGCGCGCCCGCAGCGCGGCGATCTCGGCGGCGCTCTTGAACCCCGGGACGACGAGGAAGCCGTCGCGCGCGAAGCGCTCGTTCACGAGACCGCGTCGGCCGCCGGTGCCGCGGCCGGCGCTTTCGCGACGCCGTTGAGGGCGCGTTTGCGCCGCGGCGAGAGGACGACCCGGACGTGCGCGCCGCCGTCCGAGCGCTTCGTCACGTTGAAGTCCTCGGACATCGACCACACGAGGAACAGTCCGCGCCCGCGCTCGCTCAGCAGATCGGTCGGGAGCCGCGGGACGACGATGAACCCCGGCCCGCGGTCCATGAAGTGCAGGATCGCGGTCGAGCCCTGCGTCCAGTCGAGGACGACGTCGACCCGTCCGGGCGCGTAGCGCACCGCGTTGCTGAGCAGCTCGCCGAAGATCAGCTCGGCGGTGAAGACGTCGTCGTCGAGCATCCCCGCCTCGGCCAGCGCCGCGGCGAAAACGGAGCGCGCACCCTGCGCCGTCGCCGCGTCCGCCGTGTCGAACGTCCAGCGGCGGAAATGCTCGCCGGCGAGCTCGACCGCCGGGGTTCTCACGTGCATCGCGAGGATCGCGACATCGTCGTGCGCGCCTTCGCGCAGCACCTCGTCGTGGAGCGCTTGCGCCAGATCGGGCCGCGCGACGATGCGCGGATCGGCGAGCGCCGCGTGCAGCCGCCGCTCGCCTTCGATGATGTTCTGCGTCGACTCGACGAGGCCGTCGGTGTAGAAGACGACCGTCGAGCCGTCCGGGATCGCGATCGTCCGCGTGTCGCAGTCGTCGCGCGCGCGCAGCCCGAGCGGCAGACCGCGCGAAGGCAGATCGGTGATCGTCCCGTCCGGGCCGCGCAGCAGCGGCGGCGGATGGCCGGCCGAGCAGAACTGCAGCGTGTGCGCGACCGGATCGAACACGGCGACGAACGCGGTCACCAGGCTGTCCGAGTGCTCGGATTTCAGCGTGCGATCCGCCGCGTCGATCATCGTCGCCGGATCGGCGTACACTTGCGCGACGCCGCGGATCACCTCGCGCATCGCCGCCATGATGACCGCCGCCTGCAGACCGCTCCCCGCGACGTCGCCGATCGTGATCAGCACGCGCCCGTCGGCGAGCCGCAGCGCGTCGTACCAGTCGCCGCCGACCTGCGCCTCGCTGCGACCCGGAACGTAGACGCCGTCGAACGCGATCCCGGGGACGCTCGGCAGATCCTGCGGCAAGAGCGCGCGCTGGAGCGTCGAGGCAACGTGGTGAGCCCGCTCGTAGGCCGCGAGCGCCTCCTCGCGCTGGTGGAGCGTCTCCTGGATACGCGCCGTCATCTCGTGATAGACGCGGTCGAGGTCGGCGATCTCGTCGCCGCCTTCGATGACCGGCGTCGGCTCGCCGCGCCCCATCCGCCGCGCGTTGTCGGCGAGCCGCAGCAGCCGCCGCGCGATCCGCAGCCCGAACTGCCCGGTGACGAACAGCGTGAGCACGATGCCGACGAACGAGCCGCCGAGCAACAGCGCCCCGAACGTCTGGAAATCAGCGTGGAGCGCGGCGTAGCGCGCGAGCATGAGCTGCCGCTCGGCGAGATCCAAGTCCGCCTTCGAATGGTCCCACGCCTCGACGAGTTTCGCCGTTCGCGCCGGAGCGACGACCGCTTGCGCCTGCGCTTTCTTCCCCGCTTGCCAAAGACGCAGATACTCACCGAGGATCACGAGCGCCCGCCCGCTCAGCGTCGCGTACCGCTGGGCTCGCGCCTCCTGCCCGGGTTCTTCCTTGACCAGCCGCTCGAGCTCCTGAACGTGCTTCGGGATCTCACGTACCGCCGTCCGGTACCCGCCGAGCGCCGCCGGACGCGGTTTGCGGGTGTACTCGACGACGCTTCGGTTGGCGTCGGTGAAGAGCTTCCGCACGGCGTCTGACTCCGAGAGCACGTTCGTGGAACGCTGGGACCAGATCGCGGTTGCTTCGGTGCGGTTCTGGAGCACCGTCGCGACGACGCAGAGCAGGACGAGGAACGAGAGGGGCACGACGCTGAGGAGGACTGCTTGCGTCCGGATCCTGAGCGCGAATCGTCGAGCGACCTCCCGAGCCCCCGCCATGTCGGTGGCAGTTTTCGCCCGGAGCGGCAGGATCACCGTCCTGCGCCGTCACGCACCCCCGGAGAGGAGCTCCTCGACCGTCACGCCGAGCGCCGAAGCGAGCGCACAGAGCTGCCGCAGGCTGACGTTCTGGCGGCCGGCCTCGACGTTCGCGATCGAGGGCCGGCTGATCCCCGCCCGCTCGGCGAGACGGCGCTGCGTCAGTCCCCGGCCGGCGCGCAGCTCGCGAACCCGCACCCCGACCCGGCGCTGGACGCCGTCGGCAGAATCGTTCATGGTGCTCGGCCTCCTCGATCCGGGCGTCGTGTTGCTGAAGCTTGGAGCGGGCGCCGGGAATCGAACCCGGGAATGCCGGTTGGTGGCCGGCGGCATTGCCACTATGCAACGCCCGCGTGGTGCTGTCGGCGTGAGTCGAAAGGCGCACACGATGGGTGACGATCCCACGACCGTCCGGTCGACAACCGGATGCTCTACCGTTGAGCTACGTGTGCATGGCGGAAGGCAGACGCCTTCCAGAGAGATTGGAGCCCGCGGCGAGAGTCGAACTCGCTGCCTACTGATTACGAAACAGTCGCTCTTCCGAACGAGCTACACGGGCACTTGGCTCGCGAGGCTGGGATCGAACCAGCGCGTGACTCCGTCCAAAGCGGAGTGCCTTTCCGTCTTGGCTACTCGCGATCGATTGGTCTGGGCGGTCGGATTCGAACCGACGATCTCGTCCTTCCGACGGACGCAGGATGACCAGCTTCCCTACGCCCAGATGGTGACGGTTGACGGATTCGAACCGCCGCCGTGGGGCTTATGAGGCCCTTGCCCTACCGCTGGGCGAAACCGTCGTGGTCGGCGAGGTCGGACTTGAACCGACAAACGCTTTCGCGCACCCGCTTCTGAGGCGGGCGTGGTTGCCAATTTCACCACTCGCCGATGGCTCCGAGGGTTGGATTCGAACCAACACGTTTTTCGACGCCTGAGTAACAGTCAGGTGCGGCTACCGTTTCGCCACCTCGGAATGTTGGTGGATCCAGTCGGAATCGAACCGACCGCACAGTGCTTGCAAAACACCGTCGCCTGGCCTTGGCACATGTGGACCCATGGCACGCCCGAGAGGAGTCGAACCTCCGCTGACCGGTTTCGTAGACCGGCGCTTTTCCGCTTAGCTACGGGCGTATGGCGGGAAGTGCGGCGCTCGCATCCGCGTCCTCGGTGTTTCGAACCGATGCTAGACTCTCTCAGCTAACTTCCCATGGGGTAACGGAGCGGACTCGAACCGCCTACAACGCGCTCCACAAGCGCGCGACTATCCACTTCGTCTTCCGTCACCGTGGTTCAGTTTTCAAAGGACGCTGGAAAAGAACGAGGGGACCGGCTGCGCGCCGATCCCCTCGTGTGTTCACAGGAGTTCCGGTGCGTCAGCTCATGGTACCGCGATGCCTCGCGGGTTCGCCGCGGTTCGGCTGGACGTCGTGACGTTCAGGCAATACGAATCCTCGGACCACATGCCGTGGCCTTGGAGTCGTGGATGGACCGATGCGAATCGCTGCATCATGATGTTGCCGATCCTAAAGGGCTCGCGGCGTCCTTGTCAAGTAGTGGGGCGATGTTTTTCACCGCGACACAATGCGCGACTGGCCAAAACCGCTCGCGGACCGCTTGACAAACGTCGCACCGCAGCGTACGCTCCTCGTCGGATTCGATCATGCAACACCCATCCGTCGTCCGACTCGACCGAAACAGCGGCGCCGCGCAGCGGCTACCGAAGACGTCGTCGTACCACGAGACCGGGATGATCCCGGTCTAACCGCCGAGCGCGATCACGAACGCTATCACGAAGCGGGGTGAGCGGGTGCGCTCACCCCGTTTCGTTCTATCATCGCGAAAGGAGGTCACCCACCGTGCAAGTTTTCGAGACCGCCGGACATCCGGTCAAAGCCTGGGTCGACGGCGTCGAGTTCGACGCCGGCGCGCGCCGTCAGGTCGAGAACATCGCCGCGCTGCCGTTTGTGTTCGAGCACGTCGCGGTCATGCCGGACGTCCATGTCGGCAAAGGAGCCACGGTCGGAAGCGTTATCGCGACGCGCGGGGCGCTCGTACCGGCGGCCGCCGGAGTCGATTTGGGCTGCGGGATGATCGCGCAGAAGCTCACCCTCACAGCGGACGACCTCCCGAACGACTTGCGCAAGGTGCGCGGCGCGCTCGAGAAGGTCATCCCGGTCGGGAAGGGCGCGCATCGCGACGTTCCGGCCGCCGTCAACGACGCCTGGGAAAACGGTTTAGCAGACCGCTATCGAGCGGTGGTGCGCCGTGCCCCGGGGGTTTCGACGCGAAACGTCCTCGAGCAGCTCGGCACCATGGGCGGCGGCAACCACCATTGCGAGCTGTGCATCGACGAGTCCGGTGGGGTGTGGCTGACGCTGCACTCCGGTTCACGCGGTGCCGGGAACCGCATCGGGCAGTTCTATATCGAGGCGGCACAGCGAGAGGTGGATCGCCTGGGGATGAAGTTGCCCGATCGCGATCTCGCGCATCTGACCGAGCACACGCCGCTCTTCGACGCCTATGTCGAAGCGGTGGAGTGGGCCCAGGATTATGCGCGGGTGAACCGCGAGCTCATGGTTCGCCATGCAATCGAGGCCCTGAACGGCAAGGCGGGATTGCCTCGCTTCAAGCGGGCGGAGACCGTCGTGAACTGTCACCACAACTACGTCGCACGCGAGCGCCACTTCGGCGCGGACGTCTACGTGACGCGGAAAGGTGCGGTTCGCGCCGGCGCCGGCGAGCTGGGGTTCATCCCGGGTTCGATGGGTGCCCGCAACTACGTCGTTCGTGGTCTCGGCAACGCGGATTCGTTCGAGTCGTGCTCGCACGGCGCGGGGCGCCGCATGAGCCGCGGCGAGGCGAAGAGCCGTCTCACGCTCAAGGACCTCGAGCGCGAGACGAAAGGCGTCGAATGCCGTAAGGACGCGGGCGTCCTCGACGAGGCGCCGTCCGCGTACAAGGACATCGGCGCCGTCATGAGAGCGCAGCACGATCTGGTTCGGAT
>DATHLL010000638.1:0-7884 GCA_035488195.1 Candidatus Elarobacter sp.
GTGGAGCTCGCCGAGTTTGGAGATGACGGTGCGGACGCGGTCGCCGGGCTTGAGCCAGACCTGCTTTTCCTTGGGGTAGCCGGTGATCACGCCGCTGGGGGTGCCGGTGAAGATCACGTCGCCCGGCACCAGCGTGATGAAGGTCGACGTGTACGCGATGATGTGCGCGCAGTTGAAGATCATCTGCTTGGTGTTCATGTCCTGGCGCGGCGTCGTCTCGTCGTTGACGAACGTCTGCACCTGGAGCGTCTGCGGGTCGGGGATCTGGTCGGCGGTGACGAGCCAGGGGCCGATCGGGGCGAACTCGTCGGGGGTCTTGCCGGTCATCCACTGCGAAACGCGCTGTTGCGGGTCGCGGGCGGTGAAGTCGTTGCCGCAGGCGTAGCCGAAGACGTAGCTCAGCGCGTCGGCTTCCGAAACGTTGCGGGCGGTCTTGCCCATGACGATCACGAGTTCCGACTCGTAGTCGAACTTCTGCGCAGGGATCTTCGAAACGGCGACCGTGCCGTTGTGGCGGTTCAGCGTCGTGTTGTACTTGTTGAAGAGGTCGGGGAACGGCGGCGGTTTCTCGCCGGTCTCCTCGATGTGCGCGCGATAGTTCAGGCCGACGCAGACGATCTTCGGCGGCGCGGTGACGACCGGGCCGTACTGTACCGAGTTCTCGGCGCGGATCGCGCTCGCGGGGGCGTTCTTCACCAGGTTCGGGAGCGCGGCGATGTTGCCGCGGCCTTGGACGACGTCGTCGACGGTCAGCGGCGGGTGCTCGACGTTGAGCGCCTGCGCGGCGCGCGAGATGTCGACGATGCCTTTCGCGGTGCGGACGCCGACGTGGTCGACGCCGCCGTCGCGCAGCGTCGTGAACGTCATCCCGCGCGTCGCGGCGGCGACGTCGGCCGGGCTGGCGGCGGCGACGAGGGTCGGCATGGCGTAGCTCGCGGCCGCGGCGCCCGCGGCTCCGGCGAGAAACGCGCTGCGGGAAGGGGTCATTGTGCGGTGCCTCCTTCGACGGGGTTCTGCTGTCGGCAAGGGGCTTTGCGGGCGCCGGGGCGCGTCCTTCCGGGCGGCGGCGGCTCGCGCTTCGGGGTAGGAAGCGGGCGTGGCGAAACGACAGCAGCAGCGGCAGCCGCGGACGCCGGAGATCTATCTCTCGGTCGACATCGAGGCGGACGGGCCGATTCCGGGGCCGTACTCGATGCTTTCGTTCGGGATCGCGGCGTTCTCGCTCGAGAAGGTGCTGCTCGGGACGTTCACGCGGAATCTGGAGCTGTTGCCGGGCGCGGCGCAGCATCCGCGCGTGATGGCGTGGTGGAACTCGACGCCGCAGCACCGCGAGGCGTACGCGCGGACGCGCGAGGACGTGCGGCCGGTGCGCGAGTCGATGCTCGCGTGCGACGCGTGGGTGAAGTCGCTGCGCGTCCACGGGAAGCCGTGCGCGGTCGGCGCGCCGGCGGCGTACGACTACGGGGCGTGGCTGTACTGGTATCTCGCGTACGCGGTCGGGGACGTGCCGGAGCTCGGGTTCTCCGCGCTCGATCTGAAGTCGTTCGCGTTCGGGCGGCTCGCGGGGACGCGGTATCGCAGTCTCGGCAAGGGAACGTATCCGGCGGAGTGGTTCGATCCGGACACGCCGCACACGCACGTCGCGCTCGACGATGCGATCGAGCAGGGCGCGATCATCGTGAACGCGATTCGCGAGCGCGACGGTCTGCCGCGGATCGAGGGCTACACGCTGCCGGCGTGAGCCCTCGCGGTTCGCCTCAGAAGTGTTTCGCGAACCAGTCGACCCAGCGGCGGTTGACGTCCTCGGCGTGGAGCGGGTCGGACGGGAAGTGGCCGTTCACCGGGTAGACGAGCAGCTCCACCGGCGTGCCGGTCGCGCGGATCGCATGATAGAACTCGTACGAGGTCGGCGTCGGGACGCGCTGGTCGCCGGCGTCGGTGACGATCAGCGTCGGCGTCTTCACGCGGTCGGCGTACGTGAGCGGCGACTCGTCGAGCGCGCGCTTCATCGCGGCCTCGTCGCTCCACGGGTTGCCGCGCAGCAGCGCCGGCGCGTACTCGTCGATGTCGCTCATCGTCGCGACGTTCAGGAGCGAGTCGACGCCGGCGCCGCTCAGCGCGGCGCGCCAGCGCGTGTCGTGCGTGATCAGCCACGACGTCATCATCCCGCCGCCCGACCAGCCGGAGACGCCGATGCGGCTCGCGTCGACGATCCCCTCGCGCTCGAGCAGGCCGACCGCCTCGATGATGTCTTGGCCCGCAACCGACATCGGGCGGCCGAGCGAGGTCGCGATCGACTTCGCGCCGTGGTTGTCGCTGCCGCGGTAGTTCGGTTCCATCACGAGCCAGCCGCGCGCGGCCAGCAGCGCGGGGAGCGCGCTGAACTGCGCGCGTGAGGTCGCGGTTGGGCCGCCGTGGATCACCAGCACCAGCGGGTACTTCTTGCCCTTCGTGAAGCCGGGCGGTTCGGTGATCACCGCGTCGAGCGGCGTGCCGTCCGGCGCGCGCCACGCCAGCGTGCGCTTCGTGCCGAGCGCGTGGGAGGCGAGCCACGCGTTCGCCGAGGTGAGGCGTTGCGGTGCGAGCGGCATGATACGGCGCGCCGGCGGCGTGCGGCTCGCGACGTGCGCGAGGTAGATCTCGGACGGGTCGGTGTCGGTCGCGCCGGAGAACGCGATGGTGCCGTCGCGCGCGACCGAGGGCGCGTTCGCGTTGACTTCGCCGGTCGAGAGCATCGTCACCGTGCCGTCGCGGGCGAGCGCGTAGAGATCGGTGTGCGTGCCGGAGGTCGCGGCGGTGAGGAGTGCGCCGTCGGGCAGGAACTCGCCGCCCTGCGCGTCGCGGTCGAGCTTCGCGCCGACGTCGGCCGCGTGCGAGCCGTCGGCGTTCGCCAGGACGATGTCGGACTGCACCACCGCGGTCGCGTTCGGGCGGGTGTAGGCGAGCGTCTTGCCGGTGCGGTCGAACGAGGGGCCGCTGCTGCCGCGCTCGCCGAACGTCGTGACGTTGCCGTTCTTCGCGTCGGCGAGCGCCAGCGTCGTGCGCAGGTACGAGTCGAACGTACCGTCGGGGCTGCGCGCAAACGCGATCGCGCGGCCGTCGGGGCGGTACGTCAAGTCGCCGCCGGCGACGCTCCACGTCCCGGAGGTCAGCCGGTGCGCGGTGCCGCCGCCCGCCGAGATCAGCCAGATGTGCGAGGGCGTCGCGGCGGTGCGCGCGGTCCATGCTTCGTTGGTGACGGTGAACGCGTCGTCGTGCGCGTCGATCTGCTTCTTGTTCGGCAGCTCGTCGCTCGTCACGTACGCGATCTCGCGACCGTCGGGGCGCCACGCGAAACCTTCGATTCCGCGCTCGGCGTCGGTCAGGCGCGTCGCCTCGCCGCCGTCGACCGGGAGGATCCAGATCTGCGGGGTCTTCTTCTCGCCGCCCGCGCTCAGGAACGCGATGCGGTCGCCGTTCGGGGACCAGACCGCGCTCGCGACGTTCTTGCGGTCGGGCGTGAGGACGCGCTTCGCGCGGGTGCGCACGTCGATCAGGATCAGGTGCGTGAGCGACGCGTTGGCCTTGTAGTCGTTGCGGCGCTCGATCGCCGCGACGTGGCGCCCGTCGGGCGCGATCGCGACGTTGCCGTAGCTGACGATGCGGCGCAGGTCGCCGAGTTCGACCGGGCGCGGCGCGGCACCGAGCAGCAGCGCGGCGCTCGCGGCGGTTAGGGACGAGATCAGGAGTCGTCGCATCACTTCAGCTTCTCCACGAACCAGTCGGTCCAGATGCGCAGCCGCGTCTCGCGGCCGACCGGGTCGGTCGGGTTGTGGCCGGCGCGCGGCAGCTCCATGAACTTCACGTCGACGCCGTGGCCTTGCAGCGCGCGGTAGAAGCCGAACGACTGCGTGATCGGGACGCGCTGGTCGTCGTTGTCGGTGAGGATCAGCGTCGGCGTCTTCACGTTCGCGGCGTACGTGATCGGCGACTCGGCGCGGTATTTCGCGCGGCCTTCCGCGGTCCACGGCGTCGCGCCGGCGAGGAACGTCGAGGCGAACTCCTCGCCGATGTCGGCGAGCGTCGCCTGCTCGAACCAGTCGTTCACCGCCGCGCCGCTCAGCGCCGCGCGCCAGAACGTCGCGTGGCCGAGCAGCCACGAGGTCTGCAGGCCGCCACCCGACCAGCCCGAGACGCCGATGCGCGCGGGGTCGACGATGCCTAGCTTCTTCACCGCCTCGACGCCCGCGAGGTTGTCGCGGCCGGGGCCGCTGGTGACCGGGCCGACGATCGCCTGCAGGAACGCATCGCCGGCGTCGTCGCTGCCGCGGTAGTTCGGCTGCAGCACGAGCATGCCGTGCGCGGCGAGCAGTTGTCCCAGCGTGGAGAAGTCGCGGTACGACGTCGCGACCGGGCCGCCGTGGATGACGAGCACCAGCGGGTACTGCTTGCCGGCGGCGTAGTTCGCGGGGTAGGTCAGCGCGCCGGTGACGTTCATCCCGTCGGAGGTCCAGTCGAGGCGATCGGTGCGCGCGACCGCGTAGGCGCGGATCCACGCGTTCTCGTCGGTGATCGCGAACGGTTTGCCGCCTCTGTGCATCACGTAGAGCTCGTTCGGGCGGTCGGTGTGGCGCGCGGCGAACGCGATCGTGCCGTCGCGCGCGATCGTCGCGTCGTCGGCGAAGTCGAGCTCGCCGAGGTCGAGGCGCGCCGGCGCGCCGCCGTCGGTTGACAGGCGGTAGAGGTACGAGCGGACGCCGTCGGCGGCGCCGACCAGCACGGTGCGGTCGTCCTGCCAGTCGGCCCAGTGCACGTTGCGGTCGAGCGCGACGCCGCTCGCGACGTCGGCACCGTCGCTGACGCGCCGGACCATCACGTCGCTGTGCAGATAGAGCGATCCGTGGCGCGGCACCGAGATCGCGAGGCGCGTGCCGTCGGGCGAGAGCAGCCCGCCGCCGTCTGCGCCGGCGTTCGCGCGCAGCGGCCGCGTCGTGCCGGACGCGATGTCGACCAGCACGGTGCGCACTTTGGTGAGGTGCGCGAAGATCGCGTCGGGCTGTTCGGTGGTGACGAGCGCCGTGCCGTCGTGCAGCCATTGCAAGCCGCCGCCCTGGCTCGCGATGCCGTGCGTGATCTGGCGCGAGTTCGTGCCGTCGGCGTCGATCGTCCAGAGGTGCGAAGGGCGCGACGGTGCGCGCGTGAGGTAGTGCTCGTCGGTGACGGTGAACGCTTCTGCGTAGCCGGCCGGAGTCGGTGATGCCGACGGTGCCGGTTTCGGCGACGGCGCGGGCGATGCGCCGGGCAACGGTGACGGCGCCGGTCGCGCGGCGTTCGGTGGCGGATCGCGCAGGATGTACGCGAGCGCGCGGCCGTCGGGGCGCCACGAGATCGCCGAGATCGCGCCGCGCGCGTGCGTGACGCGACGCGCGTCTCCCCCGTCGAGCGAGAGGACGTAGATCTCCGGCGGCTGGTCCTTCGCCGGCGCGGCGAGGAACGCGATCCGCGTTCCGTCGGGCGACCATGTCGGGCTCGAGACGTCCTCGCGGTCCTGCGTGAGGACGCGGCTCGCGTTGCCGTTGGCGAGGTCGACCAGCACGAGCTCGGTGCGCTCGGTGTCTTCCTTGTAGTCGTTGACGCCGCGCACGTAGACGACGCGCTTGCCGTCGAGCGAGATCTGCGGCTCGCGCACCGAGACGATCCCGCGCAGCGCTTCGAGCGTCAGCGGTTTCGGCGCCGCCGGCACGGGCGCGGGCGCGACGGTTGCGGTGGGCGGTTTGGGCGGCGCGGCGGCCGGTGACGGTGATGCGGCCGCAGCGACGAGCGTCGCGGTGAGCAGGAACGGGATCATTGAGAAGTGCCTCACGAACCAGTCGATCCAGCGGTGGGTGCGGTCTGCGCGGTGGAGCAGGTCGCCGGGGTCACGTACCGGCCCGGCCCCGGCCACCAACATGGCGGCCGCGGCGGCGACGAAGAGACGGCGCAAACGACCTCCCGAAGCTCCGTAGGAATTGCGAGGCCATTTTGCGCGCATGGTACGATGGGGCCTGCGGCGGGATGTAGCTCAGCTTGGTAGAGCGCTTGCTTTGGGAGCAAGAAGTCGCAGGTTCGAATCCTGTCATCCCGACCACGCGCCCGTGGTCTAACGGATAAGGCATCCGCCTTCTAAGCGGAACGATGGGGGTTCGATTCCCTCCGGGCGCGCCAACTTTCCGCGCAGGCCCCGCTCGCGCGCGCGTGTAATCGTCGGCGTTCGACGCGTGGTGATTGTAGCTCAGCTGGTTAGAGCGCCTGACTGTGACTCAGGAGGTCGCCGGTTCGAACCCGGTCAGTCACCCCACTTCCGCGGCTCCGGAGCCCGCCGTTCCGGGGCCGCCCGCCGTGTGCGCCTGTAACTCAGTTGGTAGAGTACCGGCCTTTTAAGCCGAGAGTCGTGGGTTCGAGTCCCACCGGGCGCACCAGCTTCCGTTCGGACGCCGCGGACCTTGACGGCGCGGCGTCCGGCGGGTACTCTTTCCTTCGTTGCACCGCTAGCTCAATGGTAGAGCAGTTGACTCTTAATCAATTGGTTGAAGGTTCGAGTCCTTCGCGGTGCACCAGGTGAGCGGGAGCCCGGATCCTATGGACCGGGCTCCTGTGTTTCGGGCGCGCGCCACGGTCTGATGCCGGCGGCCCGCAGCGTCGCGAGGAGGCCGGCCGCCGCGACTGCGCGGTGGCTGACCCGGTTTTTCTCCGCCTCGTCGAGCTCGGCGAAGGTGCGGCCGGCCGGCGGATAGAGGAAGACCGGGTCGAACGAGAAGCCGGCGACGCCCCCGTCTTCGCGGGCGATCTCGCCTTCGACGGTCGCGAGCGCTCCGAACTCCCGGCCGCCCTCGCTGATGAAATGCAGCGCGCAGACGAAGCGGGCGCTCCGGTCCGCCGACCCGCTGCCGTGAAGCTCTGAGAGGAGCAGCCGCCGGCGCTCGGTCCACGAACGCCCGACCCCGCCGTAATAGGCGGTCATCACGCCGGGCGCTCCGTCGAGCGCGTACACCTCGAGGCCCGAGTCGTCGGCGAGAACGTTGGCAGGCAGCTCCGCCTCGCGAAGCTGCTGGTGCAGCGTCCGCGCCTTGAGCGCCGCGTTTTCGGCGTACGACGTCTCGCCCTCGACCGGCTCGAGATACCGGTCGTATGTCGCGAGCGCGAATCCCGAACCCGCGAAGAGCGCGTCCATCTCGCGGAGCTTCCCGGCGTTCCGCGTCGCGACGTAGATCATCACGCCGCCATCCACGCGGCGTTCGCGTCGGCCGGCGTCGCCGGGCGCCTTAGGACTCGTCGAGCCGCAGGACCGCCATGAAGGCCTCCTGCGGGAGGTCGACGCGGCCGACGCGCTTCATCCGCTCCTTGCCGGCCTTCTGCTTCTCCAGCAGCTTGCGCTTGCGGGTGATGTCGCCGCCGTAGCACTTCGCCAGGACGTTCTTGCGCATCGCGCTGACCGTCTCGCGGGCGACGATCTTGCCGCCGATCGCGGCTTGGATCGGGACGTCGAACATCTGGCGCGGGATCAGCTCCTTGAGCTTCTCGGTGAGCGCGCGGCCGCGCGAGGCCGCTTTCTCACGCGCGACGATGAACGAGAGCGCGTCGACCGGCTCGCCGTTCAAGAGGATCTCCAGCTTGACGAGATCGCCTTCCTTGTAGCCCGTCACCTCGTAGTCGAGCGAGGCGTAGCCTTTGGTGCGCGACTTGAGCTGGTCGAAGTAGTCGACGATCACTTCGTTCAGCGGGACCTCGTACGTGAGGATCACGCGGCCGTCGTGGAGGTACTCCATGTTTGCGAGACTGCCGCGGCGGCTCTGCGTGAGTTCCATGATCGTCCCGACGTAATCGGGCGGCGTGATCACGGTCGCGCGGACGTACGGTTCTTCGATC
>DATHLL010000639.1:0-3510 GCA_035488195.1 Candidatus Elarobacter sp.
AACGGGTTCGGGCTGATATGCCTGAAGCCGTGATCGTAGACGCGCTCCGTACGCCGATGGGGCGGTACGGCGGCGCCCTCGCACCCGTCCGCCCCGACGACCTTGCCTCCTACGCGATCCGCGCGCTCGTCGAACGCACCGGCGTCGATCCGGAGAGGATCGACGACGTCTTCTGGGGCGCGGCGAACCAGGCCGGCGAGGACTGCCGGAACGTCGGCCGGATGGCGACGCTGCTCGCCGGGCTGCCGCCGAGCGTCCCCGGCACGACGCTCAACCGGCTATGCGGGAGCGGCTTACAGGCGCTGAACTCGGCGTATCACGCGATCGCCGCCGGCGTGATCGACGTCGCCGTCGCGGGCGGCGCGGAGTCGATGACGCGCGCGCCGTTCGTGATCCTGAAGTCGGAACGCGCGTACGACCGCGCGCCGGAGATCCACGACACGACGCTCGGGAACCGGATGGTGAACCCGCGGCTCGCCGCGATGTACCCGCCGATCTCGCTCGGCGAGACGGCGGAGAAGGTCGCCGAGCAGTTCCGCGTCACGCGTGAGGACCAGGACCGGTTCGCGTTCGAGAGCCAGCAGAAGTGCAAGGCTGCGATGGACGCCGGGAGATTCGCCGGCGAGCTGATCCCGGTGCACGTCGAGCAGAGGAAGAAGAGCTACGACGTCACGCAGGACGAGCCGCCGCGCCCCGACACGACGATGGAGTCGCTCGCGAAGCTGAGGCCCGCGTTCAAGGCGGACGGCACCGTGACCGCCGGGAACTCCTCGCCGCTGAACGACGGCGCCGCGGCGCTGCTGATCTGCAGCGCGGGGACGGCGGAGCAGCACGGCTGGGAGCCGCTGGCGCGCGTCGTCACGTCGGCGACGTCCGGCGTCGACCCGAGCGTGATGGGGATCGGCCCGATCGGCGCGACCCGGAAAGCGCTCGAGCGCGCGAAGCTCTCCGCCGATGCGCTCGATCTGGTCGAGCTGAACGAAGCCTTCGCCGCGCAGAGCGTCGCCTGCGTCAAGGAGCTCGGAATCGATCCGGCGATCGTGAACGTGAACGGCGGCGCGATCGCGCTCGGCCACCCGCTCGGCTGCAGCGGCGCGCGCATCGCGACGACGCTCCTGCACGAGATGAAGCGCCGCAACGCCCGCTACGGCCTCGCCACGATGTGCATCGGCATGGGCCAAGGCATCGCCACGCTCTTCGAGCGAGTCTAGGCGCGGTAGCCGTTCGCCTCGCGCGCGACCTTTGCTTTCGCGCGTTCGGTCGGGAACGCGTGTGCGCGCACGTCCTCGGCGTAGGCGCGGAGCGCGTTCGTGGCGGCTTCGCCGAGGTTCGCGTACTGTTTCGCGAACGGGGGCGCGTCGGGGTAGAGGCCGAGCACGTCGTGCAGCACGAGCACTTGTGCGTCGCAGTGCGGGCCGGCGCCGATCCCGATCGTCGGGATCGGAACGCGCTGCGTGATCTCGCCGGCGAGCGCGTCCTCGACCATTTCGAGCACGACGGCGAACGCGCCGGCTTCGACGACCGCGTCGGCGTCGCGGAGCAGGCGGTCGCGCTCGCGCTTGAGGCGGAAGCCGCTGCCGAGCGACGCTGTTTGCGGCAACACGCCGATGTGCGCGCAGACGGGGATCCCGCTGCGCACGATCGCGCCGATCCGCGAGGCGGCGTTCACGCCGCCCTCGAGCTTGATCGACGAGGCGCCGCCGCGCTTCACCAGTTCGGTCGCGCTCGCGATCGCCAGCGCGTCGGAGGCTTCGTACGTGCCGAACGGGAGGTCGACGACGACGTGCGCGCGCTGCGTGCCGCGCTCGACCGCCGCGCCGTGGCGGATCATGTCGGCGAGCTCGACCTGCGCCGTCGACTCGTAGCCGAGCACGACCATGCCGAGCGAATCGCCGACCAGGATCACGTCGATCCCGGCGGCTTCGGCGCAGCGCGCGAACGGGGCGTCGTACGCGGTGACGACGGGGAACGAGGCACCCTTGCGCGTCGCGATCTCGGCGGCGCCGGTTCGGCGGCTCATGACGGTCCTTTCGAGCGATGCTCGGCGGTGGAGCGCTCGCGCCCGCGAACGAGGCGGAGCACGGTCTCGGTAACCGGCACGGCGATCCCGCGGGTTGCCGCGCGGCGCGCGATCTCTCCCGAGATCGCCTCGATCTCGGTCGGGCGCCCGGCCTCCAGGTCCTGGAGCATCGAGTTGCGGTTCGCCGCCGAGGCGCGCGCGGCTTCCGCGACCGCCTCCCACGGGCGGTCGATCGCGACGCCCTCGGCGCGCGCGACCGCGGACGCTTCGGCGGCGAGCGCTCGTGCGAGCGCTTCGAGGTCCGGATCGTCGACGACCGCGCCGTTCGGCCGGGCCGCGAGCGCGCACGCCGGATTGATCGCTGCGTTCACGACCAGCTTTCGCCAGAGGATCGCATCGACGTCGTCGACCACGCGCGCGTCGAGCCCGGCCGCCACGAACGCCGCGGCGAGATCGTCGCTCGTCGGCGCCGAAGTGCGTCCAACGGCAGCGCCGGGGCCGATCGGCGTTCCCGAGGGGGCTCGTGCGAACAGCGTCGTGCCGCTGTTCATCGGCCGGACGCGTCCGTCGGCGATGCGGATCGCACCCTGCGTGGTCGAGCCTGCGACGATACGCGCTTCGGGCAACGCGGTGCGCGCAGCTTCGACGTTGCCGAGGCCGTTCTGCACCGACGCGACGAGGGTGTGCGGCGGCAGGACGGCGCGCAGCGGCGCGAGCGCGTCGGCGGTCGCGTACGCCTTGACCGCGACGATCAGCGCGTCGCGGTCGGCAAGAGCGCGCGGATCGCCGCTCGCTTCGACCCGTACGCGCTCGATCTCGCCGGTGTCGGAATTCTCGTTCGCTTTCTCGTTCGATTTCGCGTTTGCGTTCCTATCGGCGCGCTCGATCGTAATCCCGTCGCGTGCGAGCAGCTCCGCGAGCTCGGGACGGCGTGCGAGGACGACGACCTCGTTCGTCCGTGCCAGCGCCGCCGCGAACGTCAAGCCGATCGCGCCGGCGCCGACGATCCCGATCTTCATGACGTCACGGCGAAACGATCACCGGCCGAACCGCAGCAGCATCTCGTCGGATTCGGCGAACCCCATCGACGCATAGAGCGGCCGCGCCTCGTCGGACGGGTGCAGCGCGAGGAAGATGAGGCTCGTCTCGCGCGCGAACGCGATCGCTTCATGCATTAGCGCGCGCGCGATCCCCGACCGGCGCGCCGCCGGGACGACGTAGACGGACTGCACCCGTCCGGCGCGGTCGGAACGCGAGCCGGGACGCGGGATCGCGAGGTGGACGAGCACCGCGCCGCTGCCGACCGGCTCGCGCTCGCGCTCGGCGATCCACCCGGCGTACGTTCCGTCCGCGAGCGCACCGCGCATCCACTCGGTCCAGATCGGGATCTGCGGCGCGAGCACGCCGGCGTCCCAGTCGCCGACCTCGCGCCAAACGCGTGCGCGATGCTCGGCGAGCAGCGCCGCGTCTTCCGGCGCCGCGCGCCGCAC
>DATHLL010000640.1:0-2199 GCA_035488195.1 Candidatus Elarobacter sp.
GCGCCTTGCACGCGCTCGGGCCCGAGGCGCGCCTCGGCCCACGGCATGTCGCTGATCTGGTGCGTCGTCTGCATCGCCGGGATGACGCCGAGCTTCGCGAAGCGCGGGATGTCGTCCGGCGAGAGCACCTGCGCGTGTTCGATGCGCAGCCGGTGATCGCGCGCGGGGACGGCGCGCAGCGCGGCCTCGTACGCGTCGAGGACGACGCGGTTGCCGCGGTCGCCGATCGCGTGCGTGCAGACCTGGAAGCCGGCCCGCAGCGCGCGCTCGCAGAGGTCCTGCACCTGCGCCTGCGTCGTGCGCAGCAGCCCGGTGTTCGACGGGTCGTCGCTGTACGGCGCGAGCAGCGCGGCGCCGCGCGACCCGAGCGCGCCGTCGGCGTAGAGCTTGATCGCGCGGATCGCGAGGCGCCCGTCGTTTCCGAACGGCCGCGGCCCGCGCGCGAGATATCGCGCGACGAGCGCGTCGTCGCTGCCGGCGAGCATGACGTGGTTGCGCAGCGTGTAGCGCCCGGCGCGAGCGAGCTCCTCGTACGCGGCGATGACGTTCTGCCCGACGCCCGGATCGCCGATCGCGGTCAGCCCCCAGCGGTGGCATTCTTCGAGCGCCGCCTCGCTCGCGCGCACGAGCTGCTCGTGCGAGGGCGGCGGGATCGCTTTCGTGATCAGCCCCATCGCGTTGTCGATGAAGACGCCGCTCGGCGCGCCGTGGTCGTCGCGCAGGATCCGCCCGCCGCTCGGATCGGCGGTATTCGGCGTGACGCCCGCGAGTGTCATCGCCTTGGCGTTCGCGAGCAGCGCATGGCCGTCGACGCGGTACAGCACTACCGGCCGGTCGGGGACCGCCGCGCTGAGCGCGTCGTGCGCCGGAAACGCCTTGCCCGCCCACAGATTCTGATCCCACCCGTCGCCGACGATCCACGGATCGCGCGAGCCGCGCGCGAACGCCGCCGTCCGCCGCACGACCTCCTCGAACGAAGCGACGTGCACGAGATCGACCTCGTGCAGCGCCTCCCCGACCTGCGTGAAATGCAGATGCGAGTCGATCAACCCCGGCAGCACCGTGGCGTCGCCCAGATCGAGCACCTTCGTCCGCGGCCCGCGCAGCGCGCGAGCACCCTGACGCGACCCGACATAGACGAACCGCCCGGCCCGCACCGCGAATGCCTGCGCGCGCGGCGTCCGCGGGTCCACCGTGTGGACGGTCGCCGCGGTGACGATGAGATCGGGCGCGGCGCTGTCCGCTGCGTACGCGATCACCGGAGCGGTAGCGCTGGCAGCCAAGCCTGAGAGAAGTGAGGAGCGACGCATGAGCAACGGTTCGGTGAACCCGCGAGAGCACCCCGCCGCGGAAGTCAGTTGATGAAGCGCTTCTCTATCGGGCGTATGACGTCCGTAGCCTTCTTATTGTGCGAGGCGACGAGGAGATGGTAAACCACGCCTCCGGTCGTGTTCCGCATAGGGATCGGGTTGCTCACCACCTTGAAGCCCGCTACGCTACGAAGTCGTTCGCGAAAGGCCGATATGATCGCTTTAGCTGACTCGCGAACGGGCGCGAGACCTAACGGAAGCAGTCCTTCCGACGAGTAGGCGGCCCCTTCCCAGCTATCGTCTCCCCAGTATTCGGTCATTTTTCGATACATTGCGGCGGACGCAGTGCCGTGGCGGCGCTTCAAGACGGTTCGGTTCGCGTCCATTGTCGGGAAATGAATAATCGCGTCAACTGCTTCGTTCTGCCCGGCCGCCAAGATCGTCGGCCACTTCAACCCATGCATGTTGTACGGGTCCAGGAACGTCAGGGCGCGCTGGAAGTTCGTATACTGAATATTCGCGAGAAGATGCGGGATCTCGACATTGGCATCGCCGTGGACGAGTGAGACGTCTTGCCGCGTGCCGAACTGGGCGTAGACAATGTCGCGAAGGTCTTCGAACCGCGCGTGATTGACTTCGACGAAGATATACCGGTGAAACGATGGATGAACCGAAAGCACGCGCAAGGCGCTGCCGGGGACGACCTCGTCGGTGGACTTCAGCCGGCTCAAGCCGCGGTTTGCGAAACCATCGATATAATAACTGTCGAAGCGGGCTATGATGCTCGCGTACACTTGAGCGTAGTACGCGACCATCTCCGCTTTTCGTACAGACCACGGGCCGACTTCGTCCAAGACGATCCTACTCAGGCGATCGGACACGGGATCTG
>DATHLL010000641.1:0-3467 GCA_035488195.1 Candidatus Elarobacter sp.
GATGTCTGTTAAAGCGATCGTAGCCGATGTGAAGTTTCCTATCGTAAGGCCATACTTAGCAGACCCGGCGATTAGGTCGCGAAATTGACTGCTGCCAGGCGACATCTTTAACGCGCCGGCTAGGAGCAGGCGTGGCATCGGTTTGCCGCCATGGGCGTCTGTAATCCCCTGCGGTATTCGCAGCGCCTGTTTCAGGCTAATATTGGGAAACGGCCTCGAAGGTGCACGCCCCTGCTTGTTCTGTTCAGCCATAAAGCCCTCTCGTTTTGCATGCTTGCAGCCGTGTCGTGGTGCCCATTCTGGCTGTATCTCGGAAACGCCTCCGGAGGGCTGCCCGTTTTGCAAGCATTCGCGTGAATGAACCTGCCGAAGCGGACTTCTTCGCGCGCCATTCACTGATGTAAGGCCGTAACGTTCGGCTGATTGACCCCGAAGGCACAACCCCTTTACATTCCGAAGGCACGCCGGTCCATGTCCCGGGCTACCTCCCTACCGTCGAACCTCGAGGCTGTCTTTCGGTGAGCACCCAGACCGACGCGGCGACCGGCGTCCACCCAGGCACCGGCGCCGCCAGCGAGGATGGGCTCGCTACCTGGTCGCCTTACCGGCGCCGCGAGGGCGACCCGTTCGACGAGCTGTATGCTCGCCTGCTCCCCGAGATCGAGCGGATCATCGCCCAGTACGAGCAGCGCCGCTCCGCGCTGATCCCGATGGCGCACCTGTTTCAAGAACACGAGGGCTACGTCTCGGCGAACGCGGTGGCGGCGATCGCCTACCACGCCGATGAGACGCTCGGGACCGTCGAGTCGACGATCTCGTTCTACACGCTGCTGTTCCGCCAACCGGTCGGCAAGTACATGGTGCAGATCTGCCGGAACCTCTCGTGCATGCTGAACGGCGCCGAAGAGATCATGGCGTACGCGCGGCAACAGCTCGGGATCGGCCATCTCGAAACCACCGGCGACGGCCTGATCTCCTATGAAGAAGTCGAGTGCCTGGCCGCGTGCGACCGGGCGCCGTGCGCGCAGGTCAACCTCGAGTTCGTCTACGACCTCACCCGCGAGTCGGTCGACGCGATGATCGCCGCCATCCGCGCCGGCACCTACGAGATCAAGCCGCTCGCGCAGACCGTGAAGCCGGGCCGGACGTGGAAAGTCGAGCAGGACACCGGGCGCAAGTCCGCCGGCGCGCGCGACCAGTCGAACCCGAACAACGCGGGCGGGATCGGCGATCCGTCCGGCGTTGCGATGTTCGACCTCATCGTCGGCAAGCCGAAGTACGAAGCGCGCTCGAACGAGCGGCTCGTCCGCGAGACCGAGTTGCGCCCCGAGATCTCGGGAAACGGACACCACTAGATGGCGACGGACCTGATCACGCCCGTCCTCACGCAGGGGATCGGCACCTTGAACCTGCGCGACATCGCGGTCTACCGCGATCGCGGCGGCTACGAGCAGCTCCGCCGCGCCGTCACGGCGATGACGCCGAAAGAAGTCGCCGACGTCTGCAGCGGCTCGAACCTGCGCGGTCGCGGCGGCGCCGGATTCCCGACCGGCCGCAAATGGGCGTTCCTCCCGCCGAAGGCCGAGACGCGCTACATGGTCTGCAACTGCGACGAGGCGGAGCCCGGCACGTTCAAGGACCACATGCTCCTCGAGGAGACGCCGCACCAGATCATCGAGGGGATCCTGATCGGGGCGTACGCGATCGGCTGCGACCACGCGTTCATCTACATCCGCGGCGAGTTCAAGCGCGGTTACGAGATCATGCGGGACGCCGTGCAGCAGGCGCGCGACGCCGGCTTCCTCGGCGAGAACGTCTTCGGCAGCGGCAAGCGGCTCGAGTTCACGATCCATCGCGGCGCCGGCGCGTACATCTGCGGCGAAGAGACCGGGCTGCTGAACTCGCTCGAAGGGAAGCGCGGTGAGCCGCGCCTCAAGCCGCCGTTCCCGGCGGTGAAGGGCCTTTACGGCGAGCCGACCGTCGTGAACAACGTCGAGACGCTCGCGTACCTGCCGTACATCATGAAGAACGGCGCGGAGTGGTTCGCGAAGGTCGGGCCCGAGCGCTCGCCGGGCTATAAGGTCGTCTCGATCTCCGGCCACGTCGCGAAGCCCGGCAACTACGAAGTCGCGATGGGGACGACGATCCGCCAGCTCATCTACGACTGCGCCGGCGGCCTGCGCCCGGGGCGCACGTTCATGGGCGTGCAGCCCGGCGGCGGCTCGTCGGCGTGCCTGTTCGAGGAGCACCTCGACACGCCGTACGACTTCGACTCGGTCGCGAAGGCCGGCTCGATGCTCGGCTCCGGTGCGATGGTCGTCTTCGACGACACGACCGACTTCGTGAAGGCGGCGTACACGCTGATCAGGTTCTTCTCGCACGAGTCGTGCGGGCAGTGCACGCCGTGCCGCGAGGGCGGCCACTGGATCCAGAAGACGCTCGAGCGCATCCTCGCCGGGCGCGGCGTCGACTCCGACGTCGACGTGATCAAGTCGGCCGCGCACCAGCTCACCGGGCTGAACCTGTGCGCGCTCGGCGACTCGATCGAACCGTTCCTCGCCTCGGTGATCACGCGCTACGAAGACCAGTTCCGCGCGTACATCAAGCGCGACGTCCCGCAGAAAGCCGCCGTCTAAGTGTCCGCCACCGTTCCCCAGCAGCAGACCGATCTGGTCACGCTCACCATCGACGGCGTCGAGGTGCGCGTCCCGAAGAACACGCTCGTCGTCGAGGCGGCGAAGACGATCCACACCGACATCCCGGTCTACTGCTATCACGAGAAGCTCGGACCGGCAGGCCTGTGCCGCATCTGCCTCGTCGAGATCGAGGGGATGCCGAAGCTGCAGATCGCGTGCAACACGACCGTCGCCGAAGGGATGAAGGTCATCACGCGCAACCCGCGCGTCGACGACGGCCGCCGCGCGATCCTCGAGTTCTTCCTGCTGAACCACCCGCTGGACTGCCCGATCTGCGACAAGGGCGGCGAGTGCGATCTCCAGGACTACGCGATGGCGTGGGGCCAGGGCAGCTCGCGGATGATCGAGCCGAAGACGCCGAAGCCGAAGGCCGTCGATCTCGGGCCGACGATCGTGCTCGACGAGGAGCGCTGCATCGTCTGCCAGCGCTGCGTGCGCTTCGACCAGATCATCACCCGCGAGGACAGCCTGCGCACCGACGACCGCGGCGCGCACACGATCATTGCGACCGCCACCGGCAAGCCGTACGTCTCCGACTTCACCGGCAACGTCACGGAGCTGTGCCCGGTCGGCGCGCTCACCTCGAAGACGTACCGGTTCCGCTCGCGGCCGTGGGACAACCACCGCACGACGACCACGTGCACGCAGTGCCCGGTCGGCTGTCAGATGCATGTTGATGTCCGCGGCGACGATCTGCTGCGCACGATGAGCGTCACGGAAGACGACGCGATCTCCGATGCGTGGCTCTGTGACCGGGGCCGCTACAACATC
>DATHLL010000642.1:0-2846 GCA_035488195.1 Candidatus Elarobacter sp.
CAGCATCGCGCCCTGCGGCTTGATGAGCACCGAGAACGCGAGGAGCAGCCACGCGACCACGAGCCGCCGCGTCGTCTTCGCCGGCTCGTCTCCGGCGCGCAGCACCTGCCAGAGCGCGAGGAGGATCAGCCCCCAGGAGACCGAGTCGACCTGCCCCCAGTACGAGGAGACGTAGATCGCGGCGGGGTTCAGCGCGAGCAGCGCGGCGGCCGCCAGCGAGATCTTCTCCGAGGCGTAGCGGCGCGCGATCCGGTAGACGACGTACGCGTTCACCAGGTCCATCGCGATCGCCGGCAGCTTGATGAGCACCCGCAGGATCGCGTAGCCGTGCATCGGGTCGGCGGCGGCGCCCGGGACGAGGGCGTAGAGCCGCCCGAGGACCCACAGGACGACGAAATAGCCGGGCGGGTAGTCGGCGAACCCCGCCTTCGCGTAGAACAGCCAGGGCGCGTTGTCGCGTAGCGTCAGCGTCCACGACTCGAACGCCTGCACGTCGTTGTCGAAGCCGGTGCTCAGGATGAACAGCAGACGGAGCAGGAGGCCGACCCCGAGGATCACCCCCAACGGCGCGAGGCTCGTCCGCGCCGCGCTGACGGCGGGCGCGAACGATGCGCGGGCTGAAGCGCTCATGGTCCCAGCGATTCTGTCTCGAACGCCCCGTCCCCCGGCCACCGCACGCCGAGCGGCGCTCACGCCACGCGGCGCGCGGCGCGCTCGAAGAACGCGCGGACGTTTCCGCTGCGGTCGATCCCGGTCGCGGCGGCGAGCGCGCCCGCTTCGGCGAGCTCGGCGCGCGCCGCGCGGTGCGCGGCTTCGCGGGCGCCGAGCCGGTCGAGCGCGGCGACCGTCGCCGCGACGTCGGCGTGCGCGAGCGCGGTGCCGCGCGCGTACGCCGCTTCGATCACCGCGCGGTCGGCGGACGGCGGACCGCCGAGCGCCCACACGACCGGGAAGGCCCACTTCCGGTTCGCGAGGTCGGTGCACGGCTTGCCGGTCATGGCGGCGTCGCCCCACGTCCCGAGCACGTCGTCCTCGATCTGGAACGCCAGGCCGTACGCGTGGCCGAGCCGCGCGTAGGCCGCGGCGCGCGTCCGGTCGGCGCCGGCGGCGAGCGCGCCCAGCTCGCAGGCGGCGCCGAACAGCGCGGCCGTCTTCCCGCCGATCATCGCGCGGTAGTCGTCCATCGTGACGCGCGGCGCGGTCGCGAAGGCGATGTCCCGGCCTTGGCCGCCGCACATCGCGAGGTGCGCGGCGAGCAGGACGCGGTTCATCGCGAGCTTCCGCTCCGCCGGCGCGCCGCCCGCCTCGAGCAGCGTCAGATACGCGACCGAACATAACGCGTCGCCCGCGTTGACCCCGTGGGCGAGCCCGAAGCGCGACCAGAGCGTCTCGCGCCCGCGCCGCATCCGGTCGCCGTCCTGGATGTCGTCGTGGATCAGCGAGAACTCGTGGACGATCTCGACGGCGCAGGCGGGCGCGAGCGCGTCCTCGACCCGTCCGCCTTCCTCGTCCGCGACGGCGAGGACCAGCCGCGAGCGCATGCGCTTCCCGCGCCGGCCCGGCTCGCCGAAGCCGAAGTGGTATCGGATCTGCTCGCTGGTGGCGGAGCCGTCGTCGAACCGCGCGACGGCGCGCTCGAGCGCGGCTTCGAGGTTATCGAGGAGCGCCGGCGAGCTCATCCATCCGGTCCGCGACCCGGTCGACCAGCCAGCCCGGCGTCGAGGCGCCCGACATCAGCCCGGCGGTGCCGGCGCCGGCGAACCACTCGGCCTGAAGTTCGTCGGGACCCTCGATGTGATAGGCGCGCGCGCCGTTCATCGCGGCGAGCTCGGCAAGGTGCTTGGTGTTCGCCGACGTCTTCCCGCCGACGACGACCATCACGTCGACCTCGCGCGAGAGCGTCTCGACCTCGCTCTGCCGGTTCTTCGTGTCGGTGCAGATCGTGTTGACGGCGCGGACCTCGTAGTACTTCTCGCTCAGCTTGCGGACGATCTCGGTGAAGCCGGGGCCGTTCCAGGTCGACTGCACGACGACGCCGACGCGGCTCGCGCGCGGAAGCGCCGCGACGTCGTCGGCGCTGGTGATGCACCAGGCGCCCGGGACGTGCGAGAGC
This sequence comes from Candidatus Elarobacter sp., assembly GCA_035488195.1. GTDB lineage: Bacteria > Vulcanimicrobiota > Vulcanimicrobiia > Vulcanimicrobiales > Vulcanimicrobiaceae > Vulcanimicrobium. Next base: position 2,114 of record DATHLL010000642.1, read on the forward strand.
GTGCCCTTGACCTCGGGGTGGGTCGGGTCGCCGACGACGACGATCTTGTAGCCCTCGTCGCGGAGCTTCTCGGCCTGGACGTGGATCTTGGTGACCATCGGGCAGGTCGCGTCGATGACCGTGAGCCCGCGCTCCTTCGCGCGGTCGAGGACGTCGACCGGGAGGCCGTGCGCGCGGACGAACATCGTCTCGGTGTCGACGTCCTCGACGCTGGACGCGTTCTTGAGCCCCTTGGCCTCGAGCTGCGCGACCATCTGCGGGTTGTGCACGACGTGACCGAGCGTGGTGACGCCGCCGCCGAGCCGCTCGACCGCCTCCTCGGCCTTCTTGACCGTGATGGCGACGCCGAAGCAGAACCCTTGGGTCTTGGCCCGCTTGATGATCACCGAATGCTCTCCTCGAGCGTGCGGATCCGTTGCATGATCTCGGCGGCTCCCTTCTCCACGGCGGCGCCGTCCGACTGCCGCTCACGGCTGACGATGATGGGCTCGCCGAAGACGACGCTCACCCGCCCGAACGGCCGAAGCTTGCGCGTTCCGACGATCGCCGCCGGGACGACCGGGACGCCCGAAGCCGCGGCGAGGAACGCCGCGCCCGCTTTCTCTTCGTTCGTCCCCGTCACGTTGCGGCCGCCCTCCGGGAAGATGCCGACGCAGCGGCCTTCCTTCAGCATCCGCAACGCCGCCCGCAGCGCGGCGGTTCCTCCCGCTTGCCGGTCGACCGGGAACGCGTT
>DATHLL010000643.1:0-4401 GCA_035488195.1 Candidatus Elarobacter sp.
TTCATCGGGTCGCACATCGTCGATGCGTACGTCGCGGCAGGACACGAGGTGGTCGTCGTCGACAGCCTCTGGTCGCATGGCGGCGGGCGGCGCGAGAACATCCCGGAGAACGTCTCGTTCGTGCACATGGACATCCGGGACGACGCCGGGATCGAGCGGATCTTCTCGGAGTTCAAGCCGGAGCTGGTCTCGCACCACGCGGCGCAGCACTCGGTAGCGATCGGCTCGCGCGATCCGAAGTACGACGCGAACGTCAACGTGATCGGGATGCTCAACGTGCTCGAGGCGGCGGTCAAGGCCGGGACGCGCAAGGTGATCTTCGCGTCGAGCGCCGCGACGTACGGCGCGGTCGGGACGATGCCCGTCGACGAGTCGTCGCCGCAGATGCCCGAGTCGCCGTACGGGATCACCAAGATGGTGACCGAGCACTATTTGCGCTTCTTCAAGGCGCAGCACGGGCTGGACTACACGGCGCTGCGCTACGGCAACGTCTACGGGCCGCGCCAGGACCCCAACGGCGAGGCCGGCGTGATCGCGATCTTCCTCGGCAAGTTCCTGCAGCGGCAGGGCGTGCGCATCGACTGGGACGGCGAGCAGACGCGCGACTACGTCTACGTCGGCGACGTCGTGCGCGCGAACGTCGCCGCGGTCGAGAAGGGCTCGGACGAGATCTTCGTGATCGGAACCGGCAAGAAGACCTCGGTCAACGAGATCTACCGCGCGATGGTCGAAGTGACGGGCTTCGAGGCGCCGGTCACCCACGCGCCGCGCCGCCCGGGCGACGCGCGCGAAGTGTACTTCAACCCGGCGAAGGCGAAGCGCGAGCTCGGCTGGGAAGCGCAGGTCCCGCTCATCGAAGGGATGCGCAAGACCTACGACTACTTCCGCGAGAAAGAACGAACCGCCGCGGCGTCATGACTCCATCACGGCGAACGGCTTCTCGACTTCTTTCTCCGCGATCAGCGAGGGCGTAACCGGCCGCGCGAGAACCGCCGAGAGCGTCTCCCGGTCTTGCAGAACGAATTCGATAAGGCAGTCGCTGCCCGCTCCGAGGAGCTGCAGCAAGTCGGCCGCCATGAAGCGAGCTTCGTCGATGATCGCGCCTTGCGTCGTATACGATTCACCGCAAAACGTGAAGTGAGCGAGCCACCACTCCGGTGACTCGGCGTCGCGAACGACCGTGACCGTCACCGTGCTCATCGTTGCACCAGCCTGTCGAAGCGTTGGGGCAGCATCCCGATCTGACGCGCGATCGTACGACATGTTCCGGGCGGGATCGTACCGTGCCGGGGCACCGCCGTCAATCGGCCGTCCGCGTGAACGAAGACGTCGTGAGGGCCATTACGGCCGGAACGGCGGAATCCGAGGAAGAGCAACAGGCGCACCACGTCGCGGCGGCTGTGAGAACGCATCGCGCCGGCCATCTGCGACGGCCGGCGCGAACGGCAAGGGGATGGGGCGTTGCTATGGGACCGGGTGGACGTCGGTCGCGGCTTGCGGGGGCGTCTTGAAGGCGGCGATCTTGAGGTTCGGATCGGTCGTGCCGCCGTGGTGCGTGCCGGCCGGGATGATCAGCATCATGCCGGGCTTCAGCGCGACCTGCTTGTCGCCGAGCCATTCGGTGCCTGAGCCCGACATCACGATCTGGATCTCGTTCGCGTCGGCGTGATAGTGCTTCACGACCGTGCCGATCTGCACTTGCGCCGTCGCGCCGTCGGTCGCCGCGAGCAGCTTGCTGCGCAGCGTCGGCGAGGCCGGCGTGGGCGTCGGGAGATCGGCGGGCGTCAGTGCGGTGAGGTCGATGACCGCCGGTTGGAGCGGCGCCGCGGCCGCGCGCGCCGGTTGCGGCACGTGCGAGACCGCGAGCCCCGCGGCGAAAGCGACGGCTGCGACGGCGGCCGTCCGAAGTGCGGTGTGCATCATGACGGCGACTGCGACGTGCGGCCGCTCGCCTCCCGTCGCTAGGCGGCCTTCACCGCGCGCGGCCGGCCGAGTGCCGCGGCGGCATACGACACCGCGAACCCGACGAAATAGCTGACGTCGCCGAGCGACGGATGCGCCGCCGCGAGCGGTCCGGTGAGCCACGACTGCTGCCAGAACGGCAGCGAGGCGGCGATCCCGGCCAGCCACGCGATCTGCGCGCGCGCATCGGCGCGCCGCGTCGTCTCGCCGCGCCGCGCCAGCAGCACGCCGGCCCACGGCGCCGCCCACATCGTCAGCAAGCCGAGGAAGTTCGTGTAGAGGTGCGCGGTCGACGCCGGGTCGGCGTTGCCGAACGCGAGCGCGCCGCCGAGCACGCCGACCGCGACCGCCGACTGCCAGCGCGCGAGCGTCCAGCGCACCACGGCGAACCCCAGCACGCCGACCGCGAGCGCCGCCGCCGCGACGACCGCCGGCGAGAACCGCGCGGCCGGGTCGTTCGCGCGCGCCGCGATCAGCACCGCGGCGGTGAGCGCGGCGAGGATCATCGCGACGCCGAGCGCCGAGCCGATGCGGCGACGCGCGTCCCACGCGACCAGCGCGGCGAGCGCGCCGGAGTACAGGTTCAGGCAGTTCGCGCTCAGCGTCCCGATCAGCACGGTCGCCAGTCCGATCGTCGCGACGAGTCCGTTGCCGTGCGCGAGCAGTCCGATCGTCTCGGCCGGCGTCGCGCTCGCAATCCCCGGCGCGCGCGTCGCGGTGACCGCCGCCGCGCCGAGCAGCTCGAGGATCGCCGACGGAACGAACCCGCCGGCGAACGCCCACGCCGTGACCGCGCGCGGATCGCTCGCGCGGGGCAGATACCGCGCATAGTCCGACGCCGCCGGACCCCAGCCGACCGAGTACGAGAACGCGAGCGCCGCCGCGAAGACGATCCCGGCGGTTTCGCCGCCCGCCGCAAACGGCGCGTGCGCGTCGAATCCGGCGCCGAGGTTCGCATACCGCAGCGTCACGACGGCGATCGTCGCGAACCCGATCACCAGCGCGACGCTCGCGAACCGCTCGAACGCGTGGATCGCGTTGTGCCCGTACACCGCCAGCGCGACCTGCGCGATCAGCACGATCACCAGCGCGAACGGGAACGCGACGTGTACGAGCGCGCCGAGCGCCTGCGCGCCGAAGACGCTGTCGACCGCGAACCACCCGACGCCGGCGAGGAACGCGAGCACCGCGGGCATGACGTTGCCGTCGCGTCCGAACGCGAGCCGCGAGGCGACCATCTGCGGCAGCCCGTAGCGCGGCCCCATCCGCGAGAGCAGCCCGACGACGGCGTAGCCGAGCGCGTTCCCGATCAGCAGCCCGAGCGCCGCGCCGCGCAGCGAGGTGCCGTACAGCGCGACCGACAGGATGCCGATCGCGAACGTCGCCGTCTCGGCGTTCGCACCGAACCACAGGAAGAAGAGGTCGCGCGGCGTTCCGTGCCGCTCGCGCGCGTCGATCGCGTCGAGCCCGTGCGGCTCGACGGCGACGACGCTCGCGCCGTATCGCTGCACGCCGTTCCGGCGGTGTTCTACACCGCCGCGGCGCGCGGCGGGATCACCCGCCGACGAGCGGTCTGATGAGGTTGGACGAGGAGAATTCGTTCCAGAGCGCCTGTACTTTCTCGCCCGGACCCGAATCTCGTGCAAGCCGCTGCCGCCACGCCGCCTCGACGTCCTCGAACGTCGCTCCACGGATCGCGAACTCCAAGATCCGCAGCGAGAGCTCGTTGAATCGCAAGCCGAGGTGGCCCTGGTCCGAGAGTTCGGCGATCCACGCCAGTGCCTGACGCTCGGGGTCGGCGTCGGGGAACCGCTCGCGCATGATCGTCCGGAACGTATCGCGGTTCGGCGAGGCGTTCAGAACCGCCAAAAAGGTCCGGTGATCGGCGTTCGTTACGCTGCGGAGCAGCCGCTGGATCTCTCGGTTGCGGAACCATTCGTCGAGCGCCGGCCTGAGGACGGACGCGAGACCTTCATGCCGCTCGTGCAAGATGCAGAGAAGTCTCTCGAAGAGCTCCGAGCGCATGGCTCGCGCGCCGACGAGCTCGACGACCTTGAACGCAAAGAAGAGGTCGCTGAAGCGCACCGTCTCTTCCGCCATCTCTTGGAAGAGCGCGGGCTGATGGAGCTGCAGCGCATCCATGAGCGCCAGCTGCGTCACCATCGGTTCGGACTTGTAGAACGGGTCCACCGCCAAGCCCGGGTTCTGGTGCGTATACTGGGGCACGTGCCGCTCGTCGCGCCGGGTTCGAATCACCAGCGTCACCGAGGGCGGCTCGAGGTGAAGGAGCGAGTGGATGAACCGGTCGCCGCCGTGGATCGCTCTGATCTCGCCCCGGCGAAGCGTCTCGGAGGAGGTTCGCCGCAGCTTTCCGACCACGAGTTGCCGGCAGATCATGTCTCGGCGCGAGAACTCGTACGTCGTCTGAAAGCTCGATCC
>DATHLL010000644.1:0-5266 GCA_035488195.1 Candidatus Elarobacter sp.
TTGCGCGACGTCGGACGCATCCAGCTTGGAGCGGAAAGCTACGCCCAAGACCTGCGGCTGAGCGGCCAGAACGCGGTCGGCATCGGGATCCTGACGCTGCCCAGCGCGAACGCGCTGCAAGTCTCACGCGACGTGCGCGAGACGATGGAGCGCCTTGCGCAGCGCTTCCCGGCCGGCGTCTATTATAAGGTAGGCTTCGACGCGACCCCGTTCGTCGCGGACTCGATCCGCGAGGTCCTCAAGACGCTCGCGATCTCGATCGTGCTCGTCGTCGGCGTCGTGTTCCTGTTCTTGCAGAACTGGCGCACGACGATGATCCCCGCCATCACGATCCCGGTCTCGCTGATCGGGACCTTCGCGCTGATGAAGGCGCTGGGCTTCTCGATCAACACGCTCACGCTCTTCGGCCTCACGCTCGCGACGGGGCTGGTCGTCGACGACGCGATCGTCGTGATCGAGAACATCGCGCGCTTCATCCAGGAGAAGGGGATGCCGCCGCTCGAGGGCGCGCGCGAGGCGATGAGCGAGATCACCGGCGCGGTCCTCGCGTCGTCGCTCGTGCTGCTCGCGGTCTTCGTCCCGGTCGCGTTCTTCCCGGGGACGACGGGCCAGCTCTACAAGCAGTTCGCGCTGACGATCGCGTGCTCGATCACGATCTCGCTGTTCTGCGCCCTGACGCTCACGCCGGTCCTCTCCTCGCTGCTGCTCGGGCGCAGCGGGCGGAAGGACCGCGGGTTCTTCCGGCCGGTGAACCGCGTGATCGGCGCGACGCGCTCCGGCTACCACCGCGCGCTGCCGTGGGTGATGCGCCGCCGCGCGCTGGTGCTGGTCGTCTTCGCCGTGCTGCTCGCGCTGACGGGCTACGTCTACACGACGACGCCGACCGCGTTCATCCCCGACGAGGACCAAGGCTTCGCGCTGGTCAGCGCGCAGCTCCCCGAAGGGACCGCGATCGACGTCACGCACCGGGTCCAGCGCGACATCGAGGCGGTGCTCCGCGATCAGCCCGAGGTCTCCGACGTCTTCGACGTCGCAGGGTTCAGCTTCACCGGGTCCGGCTCGAACAAGATCACGATGTTCATCCGGCTGCGGCCGTGGGGCGATCGACCGGGCGCGGAGCACACGCTCAGCGCGGTGAAGGACCGCGTGAACTTCCGGCTCTTCACCGACTTCAAGGCGAAGCACCCGGACGTGCTGGCGTTCGCGATCCAGCCGCCGTCGATCCCGGGGCTCGGCTTCCAGGCCGGGTTCACGTACGAGCTCGAGGACCGCGCGAACCAGGGCATCCCCGCGCTCGACGCGGCCTCGAAGATGCTGATCTATCCGGCCTACGCGCCGGGCTCGCCGCTCACCAGCGTCTACACCACCTTCCGCACCGACAAGCCGGTGATCCTGACCGACGTCAACCGCGACAAGGCCTCGCAGCTCGGCGTCTCGCTGCCCTCGCTGTTCAACACGATGCAGGTCTATCTCGGCTCGGTCTACGTCAACGACTTCGACCTGAACGGCAAGGCGTACCGCGTCTACGTGCAGGCCGACACGCCGTACCGCTCCCAGGTCTCGGACCTCGAGAAAATCTACGTGCACAGCGACACGCCGCTGTTCGCGAACGGTCAGCTCGTGACGCCGCCGGCGATCCCGATCACCGCGCTGGTGAACATCTCCGAGGTCAAGGCGCCGCCGGTCATCACGCACTTCAACCTGTACCGGTCGGTCGAGATCAGCGGCGCGCCGGCGCCCGGCCACGGCTCCGGCGAGGCGCTCGCGACGATGGACAAGTTCGCGGCGAACCTCCCGCCCGGTTTCGCGACCGAGTGGAGCGGGATCTCACGCGAGCAGATCGAGGGCGGCGCGCAGGCCGCGATCATCTTCGCGCTCGGAATCGTGTTCGTGTTCCTCGTCCTCTCGGCGCAGTACGAGTCGTTCGCCGACCCGCTGATCATCCTGCTCGCCGTCCCGCTGGCGCTGCTCGGCGCGATCGGCGCGCTGATCGTGCGGCACTCGTTCTCCGACGTGTTCGCGCAGGTCGGCTACGTCATGCTGATCGGGCTGGCGTCGAAGAACGCGATCCTGATCGTGGAGTTCGCGAACCAGCTCAGGGAGCAGGGCGTCGACACGGTCACCGCGGTGATGCGCGCGGCCGAGACGCGGCTGCGGCCGATCCTCATGACCTCGATCGCGTTCGTCCTGGGCGTCACGCCGCTGGTGTTCGCGACCGGCGCGGGGAGCGGCGCGCGCAACTCGCTCGGGACCGCGGTGTTCGGCGGGATGATCCTCTCGACGGTGCTCAACCTGTTCATCACGCCGGTGCTGTACGTGCTGATCGCCGGGATCGAGGACAAGCTGGGTTTCGGGCGCGGTAAGCACGCAGCGCCGCCCGGACCGGGTTCGGGAGAGACGCCGGACCGCGTCCCCGGCGCGCCCGCGACGCCGCGACCGGTCGGCGTCTAGCGCGGGCGGCGCGGCGCCGTGATCGCGGCAGCTCGGGCGCGCCGGCGCGCCGAGCGCGAGCTGCTCGGCGCGCGAACCCTGCTCGTGTGGTACGAGCCGGTCGCGTACGAACGCCGCCGGACCGGGTCGGCCGTGAGGTTCGACTACTGGCCGATCGGCATCGCGGTGGTGGTCGCGCTCCTGTTCCGGGGCGATCTCGCAAACGTGCTCCCCGTCTTCCGCGGGAACGGCTTCGTGGCGTATCTGGTGATCTTCGCGGTCGCCGCGACCGTGCTGTCGTTCGCCGTTCCCGCGCTGTGGCGCTTGGAGGTCCGGTGCACGAGCACCGGCGTGCTGCGCATCTACGGCAGGGCGGGGCGGTACCATTTCACGCCGTACGCGCGGATCGAGCGCGCCCAGGTGAGCGACGAGCGTGAATACGCCGTCGTGGCGTTCGATCTGCGCGAGAGCGGCCCGGCCGGCGATCTCAGGCCGGTTCGCGAGACCGCGGTCGCGCGCCGCCTGCGCGCGAAGCTGATCGCGGTGCTCGAAGAGAACGGCGTCCGCGTGTGCGCGGCTGCCGGACCGGTGGCGGCCCCGGCTTAGCCGGCGAGCCGTTCCGTTTCGGCCGGCGCGCTGCGCCGGTCGCGAAGCGCGTAGGCGTCGAGCGCGTACTGGTTCAGCATCCGCTGCGCGTTGAAGTGGCTGGCGTTGAACGCGACCGCACCGCGCATCACGGTGAGATAGCGGTCGCGATCCTTCGTGTACGCGGGGAGGATCGTGTGCTGCAGCAGCGTGTAGACCGCGTCGGCGGTGCGTTCGTCGTCGGCGCCGGTCTGCGCGTCGATCGACCAGCCGGTGATGCCGTCGAGCGCGCCTTCGATCCACCAGCCGTCCATCACCGAGAGGCTCGGGACGCCGTTCAGCGCCGCTTTCATCCCGCTCGTGCCGGAGGCTTCGTTCGGCGGGCGCGGCGTGTTCAGCCAGATGTCCGAGCCCGACGTCAGCGAGGCGCCCCAGCTCATGTCGTAGTTCTCGACGTAGACGATGTCGACCGTGCCCGCGAGGCCGTGCGCGGTGCCGGCGATGTGCTGGATCATTGCCTTGCCGTCGGCGTCGCGCGGGTGGGCCTTGCCGCCGAAGACGATCTGGATCCCGCCGAAGAGACGTGCGATCGCGGCGAGGCGCTCGGTGTCGCGCAGGATCAGGTCGTTGCGCTTGTAGGCCGTCGCGCGGCGCGCGATCCCGATCGTGAAGCGGTTCGGGTCGAGCAGCTTGCCGGTCGCGTGGGCGATCCGTTCGATCAGCGCGTGCTTCGCGGCCGCGTGCGCCTCGGCGATCTCCGAGAGCGGGATCCCCGCCGCTTGGCGGAGCTGCCAGTTGTCGCGGCGCCAGTCGGGGAGGCGGCGGTCGAAGAGCGCTTGGAACGGCTCGGACGTCCAGGTCGCCGCGTGGACGCCGTTGGTGATCGCGTCGATCCGTGCGCCGGGGAACATCGCGCGCGAGACCTCGCCGTGCTTCATCGCGACGGCGTTGGTGTAGCGCGACGCGCGGAGGGCGAGGTGCGTCATGTTGAGCGTGTCGCCGTCCGCGAGGTCGAGCGCGCGGAGCGTCGCGACGTAGCCTTCGCCGAGCACGTCGCGCACGAGGTCGAAGCCGAAGCAGTCGTGGCCGGCCGGGACCGGCGTGTGCGTCGTGAAGACGCACCGCTCGCGAACGCTCGCGAGATCGTCGTGCGTGGGCAGGCCGTGCGCGCCGCCGCGCTGCCGCTCGAGCAGCGCGAGGATCAGCAGTGCGGAGTGGCCTTCGTTCATGTGGTACGTCGCGACGTTCTCGTAGCCGAGCGCGCGCAGCATCGCGACGGTGCCGAGGCCGAGCAGCGTCTCTTGCTCCAGGCGATAGCGCGCGTCGCCGCCGTAGAGCGCGCGCGTCAGGCTGCGCGCCGCCTCGTCGTTCTCCGGGCGGTCGGTGTCGAGGAAATAGACCGGAACCTCACCGCCGTCGACGCCTTCGACGCGGTACCGCCACGCGCCGACCGCCACGTCGCGGCCGGAGATCGGCAACGTGACGACCGCGCTCAGTTGCTCGAGCGCGTCGGCCGGGCGCCAGGTCTGCGGCTCTTCGTGCTGCGCGCCCGACGCGTCGAGCTGCTGGCGGAAGTAGCCGTCGCGGTAGAGCAGCGTCACGCCGGCCATGGGATACGCGGCGTCGGCGGCGGCGCGGACGACGTCGCCGGCGAGCACGCCCAAACCGCCGCTGTAGGTTGCGACGTTCGATGCGACCGCGATCTCCATCGACACGTACGCGACGAGGGGTTCGTTCATGCTGCTTTCTTTGTTCGGTTCTCAGGCGGAGTCGGATGAGCGCTGCGACGCGTACGCGGCGAGCCACGGCGCGGTCGTGTAGAGGCGGCCTTCGCGGCGCACGACGCGCAGTCGTCCTCGCTGGGCCGCTTTGTAAAGACGATCTTGCTTACCGTCCGCGGCGAACGACGCGAGCGGGCGCAGCTCGCCGGCCGGCTCGATCGCGTCGCGAATCCGTTCCAGCCCGCGCGCGAGCGCCGTTCCGACAACGCGCGCGAGCGGCGTTGCGTCGCCGGCGAGCGCGGCGCGCAGCGCCGCCGCGTAGCCGCGCCGGGCGCGCGCGTCGAGCACGATCGGCGGCAGGCCGCGCCGGTACGCGAGCAGGTTCGCGACCAGCCGCGCGACGCGCCCGTTCCCGTTCGGGAACGGCTGCAGCCGGACGAGCCGCGCGATCGCGCGCGCGAGCGCGAGCGGCGCCGGGGCCTCCGCGTCGAGCGCGAGGCGGCCGACGTAGGTCTCGGTCTCGAACGGGA
>DATHLL010000645.1:0-2550 GCA_035488195.1 Candidatus Elarobacter sp.
GGGATCTGGAACTACGGCGACGAGGCGATCCGCAGCGGGCGCGTCGCGACGCCGGCGACGCCCGCAGCGATCCTCGCGTACGCCGCGGACAAGCCGCTCGACCAAGTCCCCGGCTCGAAGTTCGCCTACAGCAATACCGGCTACGTGCTCCTCGGACTCGTGGTCGAAGCGGTCGCGCATCAGCCGCTCGCGGCGTACGAGCGCGAGCACGTCTTCGCGCCGGCCGGGATGCGGGAGACGACGAGCGGCGAGCCGCCGGCCGGCGCACCGTTCGCCGTCGGCTACATGGACGCGACCGGGACGCCGGCGATCGCGTACTCGCCGAGCTGGTTCTACGCCGACGGCGACATCGTCTCGACGGCGAGCGACCTCGCGCGCTTCGACATCGCGCTGATGAGCGGGCGGCTCGTCTCGCCGGCGACGTTCGCCGAGATGCAGTCGAGCGCGGTCGCCGCGCCGTCGCTCGGCCCGAACGTGCGCTACGGGCTCGGCGTCACGCTGTTCCCGCTGGGCGGCGTCACGCTCGTCGAGCACCACGGCGGCGTCCCCGGCTTCGAGGCGGAGAACTTCATGCTGCCGGAGTCCGGTTTCGCGGCCGTCGTGCTCGGCGACGCGTTCGACTTCCCGACCTCGTCGATCAGCGGTCCGTTGATGAGCGCCTTGTTTCCGTCGCTGCTCCCCCCGCCGGTGGCGTCCGCGGCGAGCGAAGATACCGCGGTCACCGCGCGGCTGCGCGCGTTCCTCGCACAGATCGCGAGCGGCCATGTCGACACCTCGGCGATGACGCCGGAGATGGCGGCTGCGATGACGCCGGACGCGACGGCGCAACTCGCTGCGGCGATCGCGCCGCTCGGCGAGCTGCGTTCGCTCACGTTCCGCGGGCAGGACACCGCATCGGGCTACCGCCGCCATCACTACACCGCCGCGTTCGCCGGCGGTCAGACCCTCCCGCTGACGATCGTCCTCGACGCGAACGGAAAGATCGCCGGCTTCCAGTTCGCATGAGGGCGCTCGGGCGTCAGGCGCGCGGTTTCGCGAGCGGCGTGCCGTTCGTCGTGTTGATCCGGCGCACGTCGGCGCTCGCGGCGATCCCCATCACGTCGATCGGCTCGCGCTTGCCGCGCACGGGCTGCGCGCCGAGCGGCGTGACGATGTAGCGCGACGGGTCGCGCACGAGGTGCATCACGTCCTCGGTCGCGACGACCGGGTGGCGCAGGCGCTTCGAGAGGCCCTCGACGCGCTTCGCGGTGTTGACGGTGTCGGAGACGATCGTCGTGTCGATGTGGCGCGCGTCGCCGACGGTTCCGAACGTCACCGGGCCGGTGTGGATCCCGACGCCGATCTCGATCGGCGGGCCGATCCCCTCGCGGTTGAGCTCGCGCACGGCGTTCTGCAGCGCGAGCGCGGCGTCGAGCGCGTCTTCGACGCGGCGCGGAAAGAGCGCCATGTAGCCGTCACCGAGGTAGCGGTCGACGCTGCCGCGGTGCTCGCGCACGACCCGCGCCGAGCGCGCGAAGAAATCGGCGATCAGCACGAAGGCGTTCTCGGACGTCAATTCTTCGGTAAGAGCCGTCGAGTCGCGGATGTCGGCGAAAAGGACCGTCATCGGCTCGGTCGCGCGGTCGCCGATCTCGACCTCGTCGAGCGTCCGCCCGAGCCGGTCGACCAGCGTGCGCGGGAGGAAGCGGCCGCGCGCCTCGTTCTCGCGCTCGAACGCCGCGAACAGCCGCGCCGGGGCGTCGCGGGTCGCCGAGACGAGCGCCTGCGCGTAGCGGCCGACCGCGGCGAGCCCGAGGACCAGCGCGACGCCGATCAGGATCCCCTCGCCGTCGAGGACGAGCGCCAGCGCGGCGACCGCGGCCGCCGCGGCGGCTTCCAGAGCCTCGCGCCGGCGCCGGAGCGCGGGACCGCTCGCCGCCGCGATCGCGGCGAGCGCGAAGAGCGCGCCCGCCGCTGCGGCCGTGAGGGATGTCATACCGGCAGCATGCGCGCCGGACGCGCGATCCGTCGAGCGTCGACCGCAAGGACGGACCGCTCGGGGAGGCGAGATGCTTTGCCCGGCGAGGACACCCGGCCAAAGACACCGTACGGGGACGCGATGGCCTCCGCTCCCGCGATCGGCACCCAGCTCGTCATCCGTCTCGAAACGCCGAACGAGCCCGGCTCGTTCGCCACCCTCGCCGCCGTGATCGGCGAGGCCGGCGGGATGGTCGGCGCCGTCGACACCCGCTCGGTCGGGAAGACCTCGATCGTCCGCGACGTCACGGTCAACGTCCCGAGCGAGCTGGTCGGCGACCAGGTGCTCCACGCGATCGAAGCGGTCGACGGCGTGCGGATCGTCAACGTCTCCGACTCGACGTTCCTGGCGCACCTCGGCGGAAAGATCCGCACCGGGATCACCCGCCCGGTGAAGACGCGCCAGGATCTCTCGACGGTCTACACGCCGGGCGTCGCGCGCGTCTCCAGCGCGATCGCGAAGGATCCGAACAAGGCGTACGCGCTGACGATCAAGCGCAACACCGTCTGCGTGCTGACCGACGGAACCGCGGT
>DATHLL010000646.1:0-4771 GCA_035488195.1 Candidatus Elarobacter sp.
GACCGCGGCGAGTTCATCGCGCAGTCGTTCAGCCCGAACCCGATCGCCAACGGCTTCTCGACCTGGCCGGCGTTCCAGTACCAGAGCGTCCAAGGCGTGATCGTGCAGACTACGAGCGAGCAATGGGACGGCCGTACGGGCGCCGTGATCTCGCTCGGCGCACCGCTTACGTACGACGCGATCGGCCGCATGACGCAGTTCAGCAGCGGGCTCAACGGGAAGACGTTCGCATATGATGCCGAGAACCGCTTGATCAGCGGCAGCACGGACCAGGTTCAGGCGTCCGGCAATTGCGGCAGCGGCCGGACGATCCAGGGCGCACGCGCCGGCGGAAACGGCGGGTACACATATGGCCCCGACGGCAACATCATCCAGTCCGTCGACGTCGGAGTGGACCTGGGCCGAACCACGAACAACTGGCATTGGATCGGCGACATGCCGCTCTATCGGGACGCATCGTCGGTCGTCGGCTACATCAACGCCGACAACATCGGCGTCCTTCCGCCCGGCGGCGGTACGCCGAACCTGACTGTGTTCGACCGCCAGCTCGACGGCCTGATCACTTCACGCCATAACAGCACCGGCCATGCCGCCTGGGCCGCGCCGAACCCGTTCCTGCAGAAGTGCGTCGAGCAGAATCCGGCGCCGGCGTCTCCGGGCTACACCGACCCGACCCTGACGTTGATGCCGGATACGCCGGACGGGTCAACGCTCGACGACGGCAACAGCACGATCTCGCCTAGCGGCCGTGGCTGGGTCGCAGGAACGCTTCAGTCGGCCGCGGGTACCGTGAACGCCGGCCGCGCGGGCGGAGCGAGGCCGCGGCGCGTTCTCGGGCTTGACGACCCTGGCCGTGTGCCGGCTCGGGCTCCCGGCGATCAGTTGCCCCCACCGCCGCCGCCGCCGCCGCCCTTTAGCTGGGATCCCTTCAACGACATCGATCAGCAAGCTCAGGAGCTCTGGGCTGATCTATGGGCCTACAATTACGCAAACGGTCCGGCTGGAGGTATGGAGCCTTTTCAGAGTTCCATCAGAAATCCGGCCAATATACCTCTAGTAAAGAATACGGTGTTGATTGGGACCGCGTATGGCCTCACGAGCGTAAACCTGCCGTGCGCGAGCTCAGTCTCCTTCAACGGCGGATTCGGTACACCGCACACGGTGGGATACAGTGTTACGAGCGACGGTCAGAGGTTACTGACCAGTGGGGTGGCCGAGGGAGGTCCGGTAGTCAGTGGTTCAGTAGTCTACACCTTTGGTGCTCAGAATGCACCGGGAGCTGGGAACCAAATTACGGGCAGCGCGTTTTTCGGGGTCGGCGGCGATGTGTCGCTTGACCTCGCTAGCGGGGGCCTTTTCTGGGATGTGGGCGCCGGAACCCCGCAGGCGGGTATCGCAGTGACTACTACGGTGCCTGCGGGAACCGCCAGCAGCGGAGAGACCGCCGGGCTGTGCGGACATTAGTGGAGGGATGACGTTGGCGCCATGAACGCGAAGTTCTTCGTTTACGCCGCGCTCGTTGCCCTGTTGGGATACGCGCAGGTGCTTCTCGGCTACCGCACGTTCATGGAAATTCGGAGCGACCCGAAAAGATCACCGAGCGAAGCGCATGCTGTGGTCCTACTCACCCTCGCCTGCTTCGTGTTGGTGACGTTCTTAGTCGTGAGAAATCTCTTCGCTGCGTTTGGCATTTGATCCGGTGTGATCGGATCCACGTCTGGGGCGGCGATGTGACCCTCCTCTCGTCGCCGCCCCGCCGCGCCGTTGCCGCCGATGCCGAACACGGACTTTGTCTTCGACGTCAAAGAACGGAGCGTCGGCGGCGTCAAGTCGACACGGGGAACGGAACGGTTCGAGACTCGCACCGCCACGGTGACGAATGAGGCTTAGAAGCCGATGCCGTTCAGCTGGCGCTGGACGGTGAGGCCGTCGGCGAAGGTCGGCACGCCGGGGGTGCCGAGGTCGATGCGCTCGGCGAACGCGTCGAGCAGCGGGAGGAAGAACGGCAGGTTGCCGTGCACGACGTCGTGCTTCGCGTACGGCGAGGGCGCGATCACGAGCTCGTCCTGCTCGTCCTCGGCGATCGCGAAGACCGAGAGATCGTTGAAGAACGTGCCGTTCGCGACCGCGCTGCGCGTCTCGCCGTGCACCGCGACCGTGGTCGACTCGACGATCGTCGTCGAGTCGTTCGCGCAGCGCGCGACGACGCCGTCGCCGAGGTCGACGTAGGCGAACGCGCCGTCCGCGACCGTGCTGGTGAACCGGTCGCCGTCCGGGCCGGTCCGCTGCGGGTTCGCGGTGCGCAGGAAGCCGTGCGTCGCGCGCGGCGTGCGGCCGGCGAGGAAGTTCGCGAGATCGAAGATGTGCGGCATCACCGCGCTCGTCACGCCGCCGCCTTTCTCGCGCCGGAACCACCACGCCGGACGTGCCATGGCGTTGCGCGCGAGCAGGTCGCGGCTCAGGCGCGCGACCTCGATCTCGCGGAGCGCGCCCAGGTGGCCGTTGTCGATCAGCTCCTTGATCGCGATGATCGCCGGCACGTAGCGGAACTCGAACGCGACCGCGGCGACGACGCCGGCGCGCTCGCTCGCGGCGAGCATCTCTTCGGCCTCGGCGACGGTCAGCGCCAGCGGCTTCTCGCACAGCACGTGCTTGCCGGCGGCGAGCGCGGCCATCGCCGAACGGTGGTGGTCGAACGGCGGCGAGGAGACCGAGACGACGTCCAGCTCGGCGCCCGCGAGCATCTCTTCCACCGATCCGAACGCCTGCGGGATCTTGCGCTCGCGCGCGACCCGCTCGGCGCTCGAGGGTGACGCGAGCGCGACGACCTCGAAGCGCGGGTGCAGCGCGAACGCCGGCGCGTGCACGGCGCCGCCGAATCCCGAGCCGACGATCCCGACCCGCAGCTTGCTCACGACGACGCCTCCGTTTCTCGCACCGTCCGCTCGAACAGCTCCAGCGCGCGCGAGAGTTGCCGCTCGCCGATCGTCAGCGGCGGCGCGATCGTGATCGAGGTCCCGGTCGGGCCCGACTGGAGCAGGATCACGCCGTTCGCCAGACCGCGGACGACGACGCGGTTCGCGACCGCCGCGTCCGCGAACTCGACCGCCCACAGGAAGCCCAGCCCGCGCACCTCGCGCACGCTCGCGCACGCGGTCAGCGCGCGGAGCTTCGCGCCGAGCGCCGCTTCGCGCGCGCGGACGCGCCCGGCGAGATCGAGCCGTTCGAGCTCGTCGAGGTTCGCGAGCGCCGCCGCGCACGCGAGGGGGTTGCCGAGGAAGGTCGAGGTGTGCAGCGCCTCGCCGGTGCTCGCCGGCCAGGCGTCCATGACGCGGGCCGTTCCGATCGTCGCCGCGAGCGGGAGCCCGCCGGCGAGTGCCTTGCCGCAGCACAGAATGTCGGGCACGACGCCCTCGCGCTCGCACGCGAAGGTTCGCCCGGTGCGGCCGAAGCCGGTGTAGATCTCGTCGAGGACCAGCAGCAGGCCGCGCTCGTCGCACAGCTCGCGCAGCGCGCGCAGGAAGCCGTCCGGCGGAACGATCACGCCGCCGCGGCCTTGGATCGGCTCGAGGACGATCGCGCCGATCTCGGGATCGCGCGCGAGCGCGTCGCGGACCGCGCCGATCGCGGAGAGCACGCTCCCGCCGGCGCCCGGATACGCGAGGAACGTCGCGCGGTCGGCGACCAGCGGCGCGAACGGCGCGCGGAATTTCTCGATCCCCGCGACCTCGAGCGCGCCGAGCGAGAGCCCGTGATAGGCGCCGCGGTAGGCGATCACGCGCGGCTTGCCGGTCGCGAGCAGCGCCGTCTTCAGCGCGAACTCGACCGCGTCGGCGCCCGATGTCGAGAGATACGTCTTCTGCAGATCGCCGGGCGCAAGCGCGGCGAGCCGCGCGAGCAGCCGCGTGCGCACCTCGGTCGGATGAACGTCGCCCATCCCGTGGATCAGCGCGCGCGCCTGCTCCGCGACGGCGTCGGCGACGCGCGCGTTGGTGTGCCCGGTTGCGGCGACGCCGAACGCCGCCGTCAGGTCGATGTAACGGTTGCCGTCGGCGTCGCTCACCAGCGCGCCGTCGGCGCGCTCCCAGAACACCGGATACTCCGGTCCGAGATACGTCACGCCGGGCGCTTCGTAACGCGCGAGCTCCGCCGCAAGCGCGCGCGAGCGCGGACCCGGGATCGCGGTGACGATCGACTCCAGCTCGCCGTCGTCTTCGCCGGCGGGCGTCATTCGCGGTCGATCCGGCGCACGAAGCTCGCGATGCGCGGCTCGCCGCCGTGGTGTCCGCCGAGCGGCGGCGCCTGCATCGTGCCGAACGGCGCGACGCGCACCGCGCCGATCCGCTCCGCGAGCGCGACGGCCCGCGCGTCGGATGCCGTGACGCCGAGCGCCTGCACCGGGAGCCGCTGCGCCGTGCAGTAGTCTGCGATCTCGTCGTCGTTTCGCACGGCGATCAGCGGGAGCACGCGCGGAAGCAGCGGCGGCGGCTCGTCGCGCGGGGGATCGACGACCAGCGTCGCGTCGGCGGCGCGAAACACCGAGCCGCGGCCGCCGGCCGCGCGAAACGCCGCGAGGGTGCGGTACGACGACACTTCGGCGACCTGCTGCGGCGAGCGGGTGCCGCCGGGGAACTCGACGCTCACCCGCTCGAACGCCGCGGCGAGCTCCGCCGCCGTTCGCGCGAGCTCGTCGCCGCCGGCTTCGACGAACAGCGCGTGCAGCGAGAGACATCCTTCGCCGTCGTACAGCAGCGCGTCGCGGGCGATGCGC
>DATHLL010000647.1:0-11449 GCA_035488195.1 Candidatus Elarobacter sp.
CGTCAGCACGGTGCTGTACGAGAGCGGCGGCGCACCGACCCGCTCGACGACGTCGTTCACGGTCGCGTCCGGCGTGCGCCAGAGCACCTCCATGAGCCGAAGCTCGGCGTCCGTCAGAACCGGGGACCCGCGACGTGCCATGCGACCTCCGCTAAAGAATTAATGGCACCATAGCACCCGGCCGGTCCCGCTGTCAATTAATTCTTTAACGGAGCTCGTGCGATCGGCGCCGCGTCCGTCGAGGCGGCGCCGCGCGCCGCGCTGAACGCTCCGAGCATGGACATCCTGAACGAGGTCGCGGAGCGGCTCGTGCGGTTCCGGACGGCGGCCGGGCTCGATCCCGAGCGGGCCGCGGACGCGACCGGCATCCCGGCGGAGCGGCTCGCCGACGCCGAACGAGCGCAGTGCGCGCTCGACGACGACGACATCGCGCGCGTCGCGAGCGCCTACGGCGTCGACCCGACCGAGATCTTCGGCGGGCGCGTCACGCCGGTGCGCGACTACGCGGGCGGCGCGTAGCGCGAACGCCGTGCCGCGGTTCGTCAGCGAAGCGCTGACCGCGTCGGCGGAGACCGTCGACACCGGCGGGCTGAGCCGCGGCGAGCCGCCGCTGCCGAAGGCATTCGCCTGGCACGGCGAACGGCTCGCCGTGCGCGAGGTCGTGCGCACGTGGCGCTCGACGAACACCGACCGCGGCGACACGTACCTCGCGCGGCACTGGTACGAGCTCGCGCTCGACGACGGCCGCACCGCCGTCGTCTATTTCGACCGCAAGGCGCACCGCGGGCAGGCGCGCTGGTGGCTCTACACGATCGGCGCGGCCGAACGGAGGGAAGCGCGATGACGAACCGTTCCGTGTTGCCGCTGATCGCCGCCGCGCTGCTGTGCTGCGCGGTTCCGGTGCGCAGCCAGAGCACGCTCCCCGAAGGGCCCGGACGCGAGCTCGTCACGGCGCACTGCCTGGCGTGTCACGGCGCGAGCCAGATCACGCGCAGCGGCCACGACCGCGACGGCTGGCGCAACACCGTCGCGATGATGATCAACGCCGGGGCGAAGCTGCCGGCGAACCAAGTCGACGCGGTCGTCGATTATCTCGCCAAGAACTTCCCGGCGAAAGCGGAGTCCACCGCGGTGATCGTCCCGGGCAGCGTGCAGGTGTCGATCCGCGAATGGGTCGTGCCGACCGCCGGCTCGCGCCCGCACGACCCGCTCGCCGCGCCCGACGGATCGATCTGGTACACCGGGCAGATGGCGAACGTGCTCGGCCGCGTCGACCCGAAGACCGGCGCGATCAGGGAATTTCATCCGGCCGTCGCCGGCTCGGGGCCGCACGGGCTGGTGATGGACCGCGACGGCGACATCTGGTTCACCGCGAACTTCAAGGCCTACATCGGAAAGCTCGATCCGCGCACCGGGAAGTTCACCGAGTACCAGCTCGACCCGGCGGCGCACGACCCGCACACGCCGATCTTCGACCACGACGGGATGCTGTGGTTCACCGTGCAGGGCGCGAACATGGTCGGGCGGCTGAACCCGAAGACCGGCGAACGGAAGCTCGTGACCGTGCCGACGCCGCGCGCGAATCCGTACGGAATGGTCGTCGATTCGAAGAACACCGTCTGGTTCGTCGAGTTCGGCAGCAACACGATCGCCAGCATCGACTCCGCGACGATGGCGATCCGCGAGCACGCGCTGCCGAACCCGGGCGCGCGGCCCCGCCGCGTCGCGATCGGCCCGGACGACGTGATGTGGTACTCGGACTACGCGCGCGGCTACCTCGGCCGGTTCGATTCGAAGACCGGCGCGGTGACGGAATACCCCTCGCCCGGCGGACGCGACGCAAAACCGTACGGGATCGCCTTCCTGCGCGGCGCGGTCTGGTACAGCGAGTCGGGCGTCGAGCCGAACACGCTCGTGCGCTTCGATCCTGTCACGCAGAAGTTCCAGACCTGGGCGATCCCGTCCGGCGGCGGCGTCGTGCGCAACATGATGCCGACGGCCGACGGCAAGAACCTCGTCCTCGCCTGCAGCGGCGTCAACCGCGTCGCGCTGGTGGAGGTGAAGTAGCTCCCTGCCAGATCGCGAGCGCTTGCGGGGCGGCTTCGCGGGCGCGGGCGTCGAGCTGCTCGGCGGTCAGCGTGCTGAGCGGATGCGTCACGACGACCGGGCGCAGCGCGTCCATCCCGAGCGCCGTGCGCTGCACGGCGGCTTCGTGCTCGAAGACGGTGGTAACGATGACGGCCGACGGAATCCCCGCTTCCTCGAGCCGGACGGTGTCGTGCGTACAGCACGACGTGCAGCTTCCTCAATCACCGATCCCGACCAGCGCGAGGTCGTTCTCCGCCGCGATCCGCGCGATCAGCTCGTCCTCCGCGTTGACCGAGAAGCTCTCTTTCGTGTAGCGCGTCACCGAGGCGAACGGCGCCGTCTCGGCGAGGATCTCGATCGTCCGCTCGAGGACGCGCCGGCCGTTCCACTTCGTGTTGTCGAGGATGCCGACGCGCAGTCCCGCGACCGAGGCGACGCGCGGCGCGAGCTCACGGCGCTCGGCGTGCACGACGCCGCGGGGATCGTAGATACGATGGCTCACGAAGTTCCTTTCGGTGATGACGCAGCCGCCAGGACGGCGACCGACTGACCCAGACACCCGAGACCGCTCTGCACGGCGCCCGACTCGAACGCGATCGGCGCGTCGAGCGGCGCGAACGGCTCGGCTGCATCGCGGATGTCCACGACGTCGAGGCCGAGATGCGCGGCCCACGTCGCGATCGCCGTGCGCTCGACGAAGACGTTCAGCGTGCGCGGGATCCCGTTGCGCGCGTGCTCGACGGTCGCGGCGAACGCCGGCCACGCCGCCTCGGACCCGAACTCCAGGAACGAGAACACGATCCGCCCGCCCGGAGCGAGCACGCGCTTCGCCTCCTCGAGATAGAGATACGTCTGCTCGTGCAGCAGGTGCGTGAACACCGAGAAGAAGCATGCGAAGTCGGCGGAACGGTCGGGCGCCGGTATCGTCAGGCCCTTCACGCGCGCGAAGCGGAAGTTCGCCGCGCGCACCGAACGCCGCGCGGCGCGCAGGAACGTCCGGTTCGTCTCCGTCCCGAGGTACGGCCCCGTCAGCCAGCCCTCGAGCGCGTGCGCGAGCCGGCCGACGCCGCAGCCGGCGTCGATCACCGACGACTCCGGCCGCAGCCCGTAGTGCCGCAGGATCGCGAGTTGCATCGCGCCCATCGCCTCGAAGTCGCCGCCGACCGCCGCGCGCAGCGTGCGCAGCCGCGGGAACGGCCGCATCGTCCGGCGCATCCACGCGCCGTACCCGCCGTCGGCCTTGAAGACGTCCACCGCGCGCTACCGCCTCACAGCGCGCAGGTGCCGTCGGCGCAGAACGCGGCGGCGATCTCGCCGCCGTCGATCCCGCGCAGCACCGGGCTCGTCATGCGGCCCCAGCCGGGGATGAACGCGGAGAAGCGCCCCGCCGCGCCGCCCGCGACGAAGAGATGGATGTCGTCGGGGCGCTCGACGATCGGGATGTGCGCGTCCTTCTCGCGCTTGTACCACTTTGGGAGCGCCTTGTTGTAGACTTTGCCGCCGCCCGCGTAGCGGTCGTCGAAGCTGATCTCGCCCCAGGTGTTGCCGGCGTTCATCCAGAGATAGCTGCGCACGTCGAGCCGGCTCCAGCCTGACGCCGCGATCGTCGCGGCGTGCTCGGGACAGATCACGACCGCGCACGAGCCGCCGGCGACCGCGTTGTTGTGCGCGTACGTGCTCATCGCGGAGACGATGCTGTCGAGGATCCCGCGCGCGTCGTTCGCGACGTGGTTCACCACGCTGTGCGGCGGCTCGGCGGCGATCACGAAGACCGCGCTGTCCTCCGGCTGCATCCCGTGCTCGACGTGGTACGGCGCCCACGGGCTGAGCTCTTCGTTCTCCGCGATGCAGTACGTGTATTTCCCGGGATGCCCGAGCGTGCTCTTGTCGAGATCGCCTGGCGTCGCGCCGCCGACCGTCAGCAGCATCAGCCGGATCGCGCGCCCGATCGTCGCGTTCGCGCGGTTCCCCGAGCCGAAGACGTTGTGCCCGGCGTTCATCCCGATCGCGTTGCGCACCGGCCCGTTCACGACCAGCAGCGGCGCCGCCATGTGCGTCGTCGCCTGCACGCCGTTCAGGTTGAACTGCTTCGTGCACAGCGCGAGCATCGCGGCGCGCACGACCGGCGCGTACTCCGGCTTGCAGCCCGCCATCACCACGTTGATCGCGAGGACCTCGCGGGTGAGCGTCCCGCGCCGCGGCGGGATCACCGCCTCGGCGAACTCCGGCTCGCCGCCGAGCGCCGCGACGACCGCGTCGATCTTCGCCTGCGTCGGCGGCACGACGGGAAGCCCGTCGCTCCACGCCTGCTCGAAGTAGTGCTCGACGAGGTCCTCGGCGTGAACGGGCTCGAGCGGTTGCGGTGAGAGCGTGGAACTCAAGACGTGTCTCCTCGAGCCGTACTCTACTGCGCGCGCGGCGTGCGACCTCGGCGCGGCCCGCGGCCGCCTGCGAGCACCAGGCCCCCACAAGGGGGAGGGCAAGCATCTTCTGCGAACGCTCTCTGCCCGGCGTGTGGGGCTCATTCGGAGGCGCTTAGGATGAACGACGCCCGATTCACACTTTTCCGGACCGTCGCGGTCGGCGGATTCGCAGCGATCCTGGTCGTGCTGGCCGCGGGGTCGCTGCGCGCGGCCTCGCCCGCGTACTACACGATCGCGCAGGCGCGCAGCGGCGCGACCGTCTACAGCGCGTCGTGCCAGCAATGCCACGGCGTGAACCTCGGGGGCCAGTCGGCTCCCGCGCTGACCGGGCAGACGTTCCGCGCGTACGTCGGGAAGGCCGGGACCGCGGCGTCGCTGTTCGACTTCATCAGCCGGCAGATGCCGGCCGACCACCCCGGCTCGCTCACGCAGCAGCAGTATCTCGACGTGACGGCGTTCATCTTGAGCCGTAACGGCTACCCCGCCGGCCGCGACCCGCTCACCAAAGCGAACCTCGCGCAGGTGCAGCTCGGCGCCGGCAACGTCGCTGCCGCGCCGAAAGGCCCGCGCAACAACCCGAAGACCGGGCCGGCGAGCAGCAACGAGATCGTGCGCGCCGCCGCGCCGCAGAACACCGTCTTCTCGAAGCTGCCGAACAACGCCGACGTGAACGTCACCGACGCGATGCTCTCGGGCGCCGAGAACGACCGCGCGAACTGGCTGCTCCCCGGACGCACCTGGGACAACCAGCGCTTCTCGCCGCTGAACCAGATCAACGCGCAGAACGTCCATCAGCTCACGATCGCCGGTCTCGCGCAGACTGGGATGACGGCGAGCTTCGAGACGACGCCGATCGTCGTGAACGGCGTCATGTACCTCACCACGCCGACCGTCAGCAACAAGATGAAGACGATGGCGATCGACGCGACGAACGGCCGCCCGATCTGGGAGACCGTCTACAGCCTCGGCGCGTTCCAGATCTGCTGCGGCCCGGTCAACCGCGGCCCGGCGGTCGGGTACGGGATGGTCTACGTCCTCACGCTCGACGACCAGCTCCTCGCGCTCGACGCGGCGACCGGGAAGCTGCGCTGGCAGAAGAGCGTCGCCGATCCGTCGGTCGGATACTCCGAGACGATGCAGCCGCAGGTCTACGGCGGCATGGTGATCGTCGGCAGCGCGGGCGGCGAGTGGCCGATCCGCGGCTTCGTCGCCGCGTACGACGCGCACAGCGGCGGCCAGCGCTGGCGCTGGGATTCGACCGATCCCTCGACCTACGCCGGGGACTCGTGGAAGCGCGGCGGCGCGATGGTGTGGACGACGCCCGCCGTCGACCCGAAGCTGGGCCTGGTCATCTTCAGCACCGGCAACCCGAACCCCGACCTCGAGGGCGCGCCGCGCAAGGGCGACAACCGCTGGAGCGACTCGATCGTCGCGCTCGACGCGCGCACCGGGAAGCTGAAGTGGGGCTATCAGCAGATCAAGCACGACGTCTGGGACTACGACGCGGTGAGCAACGTCGTACTCTTCGACGTGCACCAGGGCGGCCAGACGATCCCGGCCGCCGGCGAAGCGGGGAAGGTCGGCTGGTTCTTCATCGTCGACCGCCGCAACGGGAAGCTGATCCGCAAGTCCGACCCGTACGTCGCGTTCTCGAAGAACATGTTCAGCCAGCCGACCGCGAAGGGCGTCGTGATGCTGCCCGGCGCGAACGGCGGCGCGGAGTGGTCGCCGCCGGCCTGGTCGCCGGAGACGCACTACGCGTACGTGCTCGGGATGGACCAGCTCATGAAGTTCTCGACGCACCAGGACCCGTACCAGAAGGGCCGCATCCGGCTCGGCAGCGCGTTCTCGAACGTCGAGCCGCACGGCGTGCAGGACGGCCGGTTCGTCGCGATCGACACCGACACCGGGAAGATCGCGTGGACGGTGATGACGCCGCAGCCGCTGATCGGCGGCGCGCTCGCGACCGCCGGAAACCTCGCGTTCTACGGCGAGGGCAACGGCTGGTTCGACGCGGTCGACGCGCACACCGGGAAGAACGTCTGGCGCTTCAACCTGGGCGCCGGCGTCAACGCGCCGCCGATCACGTACGAAGTGAACGGCACGCAGTACATCGCCGTCGCGGCGGGCGGGAACTTCCAGCTCACCTTCCCGTACGGCGACACGGTCGCGATCTTCAAGCTCGCGCCGAACGCCGCCCCGCCGGCGCCACCCCAGCCCGCGGCGACGCGGTAAGCGCTCGCGCGCAAAGGGGTCGGCGGCTCGTCACTTCACGAAGAACAAGCCGCCGATCCCGATCGCGTAGAGGACGAGCACGAGCAGCGAGTCGAGCCCCGCGCCGAGCAGCATCCGCTGCGAGCGCAGGATCACGCCGACGCAGTAGACCGCGGTCAGCAGCGCGCCGAGCGCGGCGAGGTAGAGATCGGGGCCCTGCGCCTCGGGGAGCAGCGGCTTGTTGCTCAGCAGCGTCGCGAAGAGGAACAGCACCGGGAGGAACGCGTTGCCGCCGATGATGTCGCTCATCGCGAGCTCGTAGCGGCCGGCCTTGATCGCGTAGAGGCCGGTGGTCACTTCCGGAAGCGCGGTGACCGCCGCGAGGATCGTCGCGCCGAAGATGACGCCCTGCACGTGCCAGCGCGTCGAGAGCACGTCGCTGCTGAGCGCGAGCGCGACACCGGCGAGGAGCGTCGCGACCGCGCCGAGCGCGAAGAGCACGTAGATCTGCACGATCGGCCGCCGCTGCGGCGCGACCAGCGCGGACTCCTCGGCGATCGATTCGCGCGCGGAGCGCCAGCCCTGGTTGTCCTCGTGGTGGCTGATGAGGAAGAGGCTGCCGATCCAGGCGATCAGGATCGCGATCTCGGCCGGCGTCATGCGCGCGAAGATCAGGCTCGGCGGCGAGAGCGCGCCGATCACGCACAGCATCAGGATCGCGATCAGGACGAGCCCCTCGAGCGCGATCGTCAGCGAGGAGACGAGCGAGGAGAGCGGGACGCGCGAGCGCAGCCCCGGCCCGTCGAGCAGCACCAGGACGACGGTCTGGATCGCGATCCCGCCCAGGATGTTGCCGACCGCGAGCCCGAGGCTGCCGGTGTAGACGCCGCCGACGATGATCGCGACCTCGGGGAGGTTCGTGGCGATGGCGAGGAAGACCGCGCCGCCGAGCCCCTCGCCCCACCCGAAGTGCGCGTCGATGGCGTCCGTCGTGGACGCGAGGATCCCGCCGGCCCACCAGATCAGCGCTCCGGCGGCGATGAAGATCAGGACGACGAGCGGCGTCGCGAGGGCGTGCACGATGGTAGCCGTATCCCCGCGGCGAACGCCGGGCTACCATGGCTGCCCGGAAGAGCGCTGCGACAGCCGCCGATCGGATCAACCACCTCAACTCCGGGCTGATGCTCCTGTCGTGCCTGGTCGCGTACGTGGTGCCGTTCGAGCTGTTCTTGTTCTCGTACGCGGTTCTCGGACCGCTGCACTACCTTACGGAGATCTCGTGGCTCCACGACCGCGGCTACTTCGTGAAGCCGCCGGCGGACCGGAACGCGGGGCGCGCCGCAGCGATCTGGCTCGGGCTGGTGACGATCACGCTCGCGGCGATGATGTACGGGCTGATCGCCGACAAGGTCTTCGCGCTGAGGGTGTCGCCGGTCGTGGAGATCGGGCTGTTCTATCTGGTCTTCGTGACGGCGGCGCTGTTCGCCGTCGGGAAGAACCGCGCCCTCGCGGGCTCGGTCGTCGTGCTGACGGTGCTCTCGCTGCTGCTCTTCAACGGCACTCGCGCGTACGGGCTGATCGCGCTGTTCCTGATCACGATCGTGCACGTGTTCGTCTTCACGGCCGCGTTCATTCTGTTCGGGGCGCTGAAAGGGCGGAGCCGCTCGGGCGTGCTGTCGCTCGTCGTGTTCGCGCTGTGCTCGGTGAGCTTCTTCGTCTTCGTGCCGGACACGTTCGCGTGGACGGGCGGCGAGTTCGTCCACGGCAACTACGCCTCGTTCCAGCAGCTCAACGCCGAGCTGATCAAACTGTTCAAGCTCGGCCCCGGGACGTCGCTCTACGAGATCTACGACTCGCCCGCCGGCCTGACCGTCATGCGGCTGATCGCGTTCGCGTACACCTATCACTACCTGAACTGGTTCTCGAAGACGTCGGTGATCAAATGGCACGAGATTCCGAAATCGCGCTCGATCGCGATCGTCGGCCTGTGGATCGCCTCGCTCGCGATCTACGCCTGGAACTACCAGCTCGGCTTCGCGGTGCTGTACTTCCTGAGCGTCGTGCACGTGATGCTCGAGTTTCCGCTGAACCACCAGAGCTTCGTCGGGATCGGCCGCGAGCTGCGCACGCTGCTGCGGCCGGCTGGTCGCGCCGCGGCGGCCGCGCGCGGCTCGTAACCTCCGTCATAACGGAGGAAGGCTACTTGGTGACCTCGCGCGTGACGTCATGGGCGAGTCCCGGGCTGTTCGCGGTCACGCTGCAGTCGAAGACGCCGCTCGCTTTCGTGAAACCCACTTGGAGAGGGTGCGGGCGGATCGCGAACTCGGCAGCCGTTCGGCATCAAATGTTCGCTCTCGTGCAGGTTGCCCTCGTGCAGCCGGAGGAGACCAATTCCGGCCAAGCGGAAAGCCTCGTACGCACGGCAAAGACTGCGGGGCCAATCGCGGCCGGTCTTCGTCGCAGCGCATCTCATCGTGCCGGCGAGCGCCGGCTGCATCGCGATAAATTCGGGGGTTTACGCAATGGACTCGACATCCAGACTGACGACCCCGCCAGCGAATGGACCGTGGTAACGCACAACTTCTGAGTCCGACTCAGGGACGGGTCGCCGAAGCGCGGCCCGTCCCTGTCTCTGCGGATGGAGACACATGATGGAACGACTCTGCTCGCGTCTCGGTGTGGTGACGCTGTTCCTCGTTCTCGCCGGATGCTCCAACGGTGCAAACGGTGCGACGGTGTGCCCGTGTGCCGCCGGTACCGTGCCGACGGTTCGCTATACCGGCTCGTTCGTCTCGGGCGGAGCGCAACTCGCGCCGCCGATCACGTTCACCGGCACGAATGAAACGGCGACTGTCACGGTGACGCAGAACTCGGCGCCGGTCTCGAATCTCTCGGTCTCGTTCATCGGCCCGTGCAACGCGGCCACGCTCGGGGCACCGACGTCGAGCGGGACCTTCACCGTGACGTCCGTCGCAAGCGGAACCTGCACGATTCAGATCGGATCGCCGGCCGGCGGGACGGCCGTAGGCCTCTCCGTTCCGTAAGAGCGGGCATTCGCCAGATCGGCCTCGCGCGAAGGTCCGTGCGGAGAGCTACCAGATCTGGCAGCTTTCCTTGCGGACCATCGGCGTGCCCGCCGCGCAGTGGAACGCTTCGCGGAACTCGGGCATGTTCGAGAGCGTGCCGATCACGCGCAGGCGCGGGTTCGGGTGCGGATCGGTGAGCGCGGCCTGACGGATCGCCGCCTCGGTCTGCGCGCCGCGCCAGACCTGCGCGTACGAGAGGAAGAAGCGCTGCTCGGGCGTGTAGCCGTCGATCGATTTGTGCGCCTTCGCCTGCGCGGTCCGCTCGAACGCCTTGTACGCGATCGTGAGACCGCCGAGATCGGCGATCGCCTCGCCCTGCAGGTTCACGCCGTTCGCGTGCACGCCGGGAAGCGGCTCCAGCGAGCTGTACTCGTCGACGATGCACTGCGCGCGCTTCTTGAACGCCGCCGTGTCGGCGGGCGTCCACCAGTCGCTGAGATTGCCGTGCGCGTCGAACTGGCGGCCCTGGTCGTCGAAGCCGTGCGTCATCTCGTGCCCGATCACCGCGCCGATCGCGCCGTAGTTCACCGCGTCGTCGGCGTCCGGGTTGAAGTACGGCGGCTGCAGGATCCCGGCCGGGAAGACGATCTCGTTGTCGGAGGGGCTGTAGTACGCGTTCACCGTCGAAGGCGTCATCCCGAAGACGGTGCGATCGGTCGGCTTCCCGATGCGCGCGATCGCGCGTGCGACCTGGAAGCGGCGCACCGCGATGACGTCGCTCGCGTACGGGCCGTCGGTCACGGCGAGCGCCGAGAAGTCGACCCACTTGTCGGGATAGCCGATCTTCTTCGTGAACGCGCTCAGCTTCTCGACCGCCTTGGCCTTCGTCGGCGGGCTCATCCAGTCGAGCTGCTCGATGTCGTCGTGCAGCACACCTTGGAGGTTGTCGACGAGCGCGAGCGCGCGTGCTTTCGCGGCCGGCGGGAACGCTTTCTGGACGTACGCCTTGCCGAGGACGTCGCGCAGCGAGGCGTCGGCGGCGCTGGTGCAGCGCTGCGAGCGCGGGAGCTGTTCCTTCACGCCGGCGAGCGTCGTCGTGCGGAAGGCGAACGATGCGTCGGCGAATCGCTTCGGCAGCGCCGCGGCGAACGAGTCGGCGATCTTGTAGCGCAGGTACGCTTTCCACGTCGGCAGCGGCGTCGAGGCCAGCAGCCCGTCGAACGCGGTCACGTAGGAGGGCACCGCGACGTCGACGACCGAGAACGGCGGTGCGTCGTAGGTCGCGAAGTACGCGGTCCACGGGACGTGCGGGCCGATCTTCGCGAGATCGGCGACCGGCGTCGGATGGTACGTCGCGAGCGGATCGCGCAGCTCTTCGCGCGGCGGGGTCGCCTTCGCGATCGCGGTCTCCAGCGCGATGATGCCGTCGGCGTCCGTGTCGGCGGCGGCCTGCGCCTCACCGAGGTTCACGAGTTGAGTCGCGACGTAGGCGTGGTAGGCCTTGCGGATCGCGGCGAAGCGCTCCGTGTCCTTGAGATAATAGTCGCGGTCCGGCAGACCCGTGCCGCCGAGGCCGAGCGCGGCGATCGTCTTCGAGGAGTCCTTCGTGTCGGCGTCCGAGCTGAAGTTGAGGCCGCCCGAGACGCCGACGACGTGCAGCTTCCCGATCTCGGTGACGAGCGCGGCGGTCGAGCCGAC
>DATHLL010000648.1:0-10986 GCA_035488195.1 Candidatus Elarobacter sp.
ACGTCGATGTCGTCCCAGTGGACGAAGCTGCGCGCGATCCGCTCGTAGGTCGCCGGATCGGCGGCGGCGATGTTCCCGAGCGTCTGGTCCGAGAAGACGACGCCCCAGCCGAACGTGTCGTCGGGCCGGTTCCGCTCGAGCACGACGATCCGCGCGCCGGGACGCGCGAGCTTCATGACGATCGAGAAGAACAGACCCGCCGGCCCGCCGCCGATGCAGACGATGTTCACGACGCCTCCCTCCGGGGCGTCGATAGTTTAAGCTTGAACGATTCCGGCTGTCAACCGCCCGTGCCGAGCCCGCCCAGGCCCTTGCGCAGGTCGTCCGCGTTCATCACCGGCTCCAGCGAGATCTCGGCGTCGAGCCCCATGAAGAACGGCTCGGCGAGCGGCGGCATCTGCGAGGCGTCCTGCATGTCGAACACCATGAACATCGTCCGCTTCCCGTCCTTGAGTCCGAAATAGGCCGCCTCGGGCTTGAACCGCTCCAGGGTCTCCCCGATCACCTTCGCCAGCTCGCCGTTCCGGATTGCGGGGTTTCCCGCCGCGGTGTCGATGCTGATGATCGCCAACGTACGCACGTTCGATTCTCCTTCGGATGAAGAGCCGATCGCGGCACCCGCCGGCGATCGCAGTGACGGGCCCAGCGTACCGGCGCGACACGGCCCCGCCTAGAGGCGTCTTACTCAGGCGCGGGGGCGCGATTACTCAGGCCGCGCTACGCGGCGGCGAGCGGGACGAAGGCGTCGGCGAGCGCGTCGATCACGCCGGCGGGGAGGATCGAGACGACGAGGTGGCGCGGGAGGAACCAGGTCAGCCCCGCGATCGCGCTCTCGAACTGCTCCTCGTCGTCGAAGTCGGCGCGGCCGATCCGGAAGACGAGCTGCTCGCGCGGCTCCTGATCGGGCGAGACCAGCGTCAGGACGCCGGGCTCCGCGATCCCGAGATTCCGCGTGAAATACTGGTGCAGCAGCGGGCGGACGTAGCGCGGGAGCATCGACTCGTCTGGCGCGAGGATCTCCATCCGCTGCGTCTCTTTCAAGACCGCGCGGAACGTCGGCGTCTCGGCCGGGACGATGCCGATCCGCGGAAACTCGTAGCCGCCGAACGCGCGCCGCGTGACGAGGTCGCCGCAGGTGAAGACCCACGCCGCCGCCTCGCCGTCCGGCTCGATCGCGATCCCGAAGCCGCGCGCCGTCGCGAGCTCGACCAGATCGCCGACCGAGACGTCGCCGCTTTCGCCGTCCGCCGGCACGTCGAGCGCGAAGTACGGAAACCCGTCGGGGCCGGTGAAGATGCGCGGGTCGCGCTCCTTGAGCTTCGCCGTCTCGACCAAGTCGTAGAACCGGTGGCGCCACTTCGCGCCGCGCTCGTCCTCGGGGACCGCGAGGTGCTCGCGCAGCGCGTCCGCGTCGCTCATCCTTCGTTGTTGCGCCGTTTCGCCATCCGGTCGAGCGCGGTCAGCGGGCTCGGCGCGATCGGCGAGTGGCTCTCCTCGCCGGTACGGCGCGTCGTCTGGTCCTCGGCCGGCGGCGGCAGCAGCCGCGCGGCGAGAGCGAGCAGCGCGTTCGTCGTGCGCGGCGCCAGCGCGTTCGCGACCGGCGCGATCCGCGCGAGCGGCGTGATCGTCACGAAGCTCCGCTTGCGCGCCATCGCGTGGACGATCGTCACGATCGCGTGCCGCGTCGAACTCGAGATCAGCGGGTTGCTGTCGGAGATCGCGAACCAGGCGTACTCGGCGCGCGTGCGTCCCTTGAAGATCGCGTTGTCCGGCGAGCCGGTGCGCATCAGCCCCGGACACACCAGCGTCACGCTGATCCCGTCGTGCTTCACCTCGGCGGCATACGCCTGGGTCAGCCCGGTGAGTCCGAACTTCCCGGCCGAGTACGGCGCGAGATGCGGGACGCCGACCAGCCCGCCGATCGAGGAGACGTTGACGATCTGCCCGCCGCCGCGCGCGCGCATCGACGGCAGCACCGCGCGCATCGTGTGCAGCGGGCCGAAGACGTGCGTCTCGACCGACTCGCGGAAGTCCGCCGGCGACTGGTCCCACACCGAGCCGACCTCGATCACGCCCGCGACGTTGAGCAGCACGTCGACGGGGCCGCTGTGCGTCTCGACGTGCGCGATCAGCGCGTCGACGTCGCGCGGATCGCGCACGTCGCAGCGCACCGCGTCGACCGCGAGCCCTTCGCCGGCGAGCTCGAGCCGCGCGCGCTCCACCGTCTCCGCGTCGCGCCCGGCGATCGTGACCAGCGCGCCGCCGCGCGCGAGATCCTCGGCGAGCGCGAACCCGAGCCCGCGCGAGCCGCCGCAGATGAGCACGACGCGGTCGCGGAAGCGCTCGCGGTCGACGACGTGCGAGCGGCGCGACGCGAGCGCCGCGCCGGCGGCGACGGCGGCGGCGCCGAGTGCGAAAGCGGTGATCCGGCGAGCGCGTTCCATCGCCGCTATCCTACCCAGCGATCGCGTTGCGTCCGGCGGCCTTCGCCTGATAGCACGCGGCGTCGGCTTCGGCGAGCACGTGCGAGACGCTCGGCGTCCCGGCCTCGATCGCGGCGAGCCCGACCGAGACGCCGACCGAGAGCGCTTCGCTGTGGTGCTCGATGCGGTACCCGTCGACCGCGGCGCGCAGCTTCTCCGCGACCCGCCGCGCGTCGCCGATCCGGCAGTTCGCGAGCAGCAGCGCGAACTCGTCGCCGCCGATCCGCGCCAGGACGTCGCCGCCGCGGACGACGCGCCCCATCACCTCGCCGATCTCGCGCAGCAGCCGGTCGCCGACCGCATGCCCGAACCGGTCGTTGACGACCTTGAAGCGGTCGAGGTCGAGGAAGCCGACCGCGTGGTGCTCGCCGTGCTCGCGCGCGCCGGCCATCGCCGCCTCCAGCCGCTCGGCGAAGGCGCGCCGGTTCTGCAGCCCGGTCAGCGGGTCGTGCGAGGCCTCGAACGAGAGCTTCCGCGTGGCGCGCGTCTCGGCCGTCACGTCGCGCAGCACGACCACCGTCCCGCCGTCGTCACCCTCGATCCGCGAGGCGACGTACGCGACGTCGAGCGTCGTCCCGGCGTTCGTCCGCAGGTGCCCGCTCCCGCGCCGCACGGCGTCCCGGCCCTCCTCGCCGGTCAGGTCGATCGGCTCGCCCTCGGCGTCGGCCAGGCGCAGCACCTCGCCGACGCCGACGCCGTACGCGTCGACCAGCTCGATCCCGAGCATCCGCTCCGCCGCCGCGTTCACGAACTCGACGCGCCCGTCCGCCAGCACCGTGACCACCGCGTCGGCGATCGAGGCCAGGGTCGTCTGGAGCTTCCGCTTCTCGCTCGCCAGGGCGTCCTCGAACTGCTTGCGCGAGGTGACGTCGCGGTAGGTCGCGAGCTGGTAGCCCGCCGCCTCCGGCTCGCGAACCGGCGCGGACGAGATCTCGGTCCACAGCGGAGAGCCGTCCTTCGCGTACAGCATCACGACGACGCGGGCCGGCTCGCCCTGCCCGATCCGGCCGCGCAGCCACATCAGCCGGTCGACGTCGGTGCGCGGCCCGAAGAGCCGCTCGGTGGTCCGCCCGGCGAGCTCCTCGAGCGCGAACCCGAAGAGCTGCACGAAGCCCGCGTTCGCATGGACGATCCGGGGCGGCGTCTCGGCGCTCTCGCCCGGCCGCAGGATCGCGATGGCGTCGCCGAGCTGCTCGACGCTCTCGGCGAGGCGCTCGATCGACGGCAGCTCGAGTCCCCGGTCTCCGGTACGCCCCATCTCGCCATTATAGCGGCATTGACGCGATCCGGACTTTGCGATACAAAGAGCTTACCGAAGTAGCTTTGCGTCGGAAAGGAACTTGCCGGTGGAACTGCGCTCCCGTCTCGCGCTCGCCGCCGCGATCGTCCTCGCCGCCCCGGCGACGATCTGCGCCGGCGCGGGGCTCGTCGACGGGCTCACCGGCTGGCCGGTGACCCGGCCGATCGAGGCGGCGTTCGCGGCGCTCGGCGTGACCAACGCCTCGCCGCTCCCGCTGCGCCAAGCCTGGTACCTCGGCACCTACATCCTGGCGCCGCTCGCCGGCGCGGCGATCGCGGTCGGCGCGGCGGCCGCGACGATGATGCTGCGCGCGGCGTTCGTCGGCGTCGCCTCGGTCGGGACGCTGATCGCGGTCTACTGGGCGCTCCACTCGCTGCTCGCGGACTGAGCGGGTTCGCCTTCGGCGAACCCCTTCGCGTTCGAGCTTCGCCCGAGCCGCCATGCCTTCAGTGCGCGTTACATTTGTTCGCGACGACGCTGTTCGCGTCGATCGTGCCGCCGACTTTCGCCAGCGTCGCGAGGACCGCTTGGATCGTCGAACTGACGTCGGGACCTTGCGCGATCGCGATCTTCTGCCCGTCGGTCGCGATCGCGGCGCATTTCTTGTCGGTGCCGGTCATGCGCGCGACCGGCTTGCAGCCCGGGTTCCCGTTGTTCGCCTGCGTGCACGCGGTCATCGCGGCGAAATCCGCATCGTCCTGAGTCGTCGCGTCGGCGGCGACGCCGTACGCGGTGCGCGACCCCGGCAACCACGCGATCGTGCCGAACAGCACGCCGGCGGGGCCGACGCTGCCGCCTTCGGCGCTGGCGCCGCCGATCTCGACGTGCGTCGTCCCCGGGTTCGGGGCGCCGCCATTCGTTGATCCGCCCGTCACCGTCCCGACGGTCTTGTCGGGGATGCGGTTGCCGCGGTTGTCGAACGCCTGCACGAAGCCGTCGCCCTTCTTCCACTTGGTGCCGTCGGCGAACGCGACCTCGGTGACGTCGACCTTCTTCGAGGCGGGCTTCATGCTGGTCCCCGCCACGTTCACGCAGTTGTTGAACGAGTCGGAGTTCCCGCCGAGCGCGTCCATCTTCCCTTCGATCGCGATCCCCGGTGCGAACGAGCCGGAACGGTCGAGGATCGCTTCGCGCAGCGGGTGCCCGAAGAGATCGTCGAGCTCGAAGGTGATCCGCGCGGCGGTCGCCGTCTTGTTCGAGACGTTCCAGAAGCTCACGCAGAGCCGCACGGTGCCGTCGCCGTTGTTGAACGTCGACGACCCGATCAGCACGATCGGGCTGCGGTTGCTGAGGTTCGTCCACGGGATGTCCGTGATGAACTGCGCCGAGGCCGCGCTCGGCGCGACGAGCACCAGGGCGCACAGCGAGAAGACGAACGTGCGAATCGGCATGACGCTCCGTATAGGAAGAGGATGAGCACTCAGGCTCGGCTCGCACAACCGAAGCGACCGGTTCCGCACATTTCTCAGCCCGCCCCGCACCGTCCCCTGCCGTGGTGGCCCGCCGCTTCGGCGACGCGGACGCCGATCCGCGGCGCCGCCGTTTAGACGGCCGCGCCGCGGCCGGTCAGACGGCCGCGCCGCCGGCCGGTGCGGGGAGAGCCGTGATCGAGGCGA
Source organism: Candidatus Elarobacter sp. (assembly GCA_035488195.1). Lineage (GTDB taxonomy): Bacteria > Vulcanimicrobiota > Vulcanimicrobiia > Vulcanimicrobiales > Vulcanimicrobiaceae > Vulcanimicrobium. The sequence continues at coordinate 5,400 of DATHLL010000648.1, forward strand.
CGCCGGCGCGCGCGGGCGCGTGCGGCCGGAGCACCGCGCTCGCGGCGCTCGCGACCTGGTCGCCGGCGCGGTCGGCGCCCGGCTGCGCCGCGCGCGCGAGCTCGGCGATCCCGCCGAGTGCGGCCTCGAGCCGGTCGCCCAGCTCGAGGGCGTTCTGGAGCTGCGCGCGGCGGTTCGCCACGGCGCGCAGGTCGATGTTGCCGTTCGCGTCGTGGACCTTCTCGCCGAACGCGATCGCGACCCCGACCAGCGCGTTGAACCGCTCGAACAGCTTGCGCTCCGCGGCCGGGCGCTTCGCGCCGGCCTCCTTGAGCGCGGTCCGCAGCTCGCGCAGCCCGGCGTTCTCGTCGTCGCCGGTCAGGTGGTCGAGGTCGAGCCGGAGCAGCGTGTTGACGTTCGAGACGAGGATCCACGCCGCCGCGTCGGCCGAGCGCCGGTTGCTCCGCATGACCTCGATCGCGGCAACGGCCGCCGCCGCCCCGAAGAGCCCCGTAACGATCGCGAAGAGCACGATCCGTCGTCCTCCCTGTTCGACTGCTGTATCACCAGTGATCGGCCGCGGCGGCAAGCGGCTTGAGGCCCGGCCTCGGAGCCGGACGCGGTTGTAAGCGCGCGCACTCCGCCCATCTTCGCGCGGCAACATTGCGGACGCGTGAGGTTCACGGCCGGCCGTTACGCTGCGGTCGATGCGCAACCGTCCTGCCGTCGACGCAAGCCACGACGTCCGCTCCGCGATCGACACCGTCCTCGACCGCTTCGGCCGCGGCGCACTGCGCGCGGCCGCGCGCGCCGGCGTCCGCGTCGTCCACCTGCGCCGCGCCGAACGCTACCGCGACCGCTCGCGCGCGCTGCGGCGCCTCGCGCAAGGGGTGGACGACTGGCCGATCCCGCCGGCGGGGTTGTTCGTCGTCGAGGAGCGCGCGATCTATCTTCGCTCGACCTCGCCGATGACGGTCGCGCACGAGTTCGCGCACGCGCTCGACTGCACGCTCGGCGGCGGCGTCTATCTCAGCGGCGTCGACCCGCGCGTCCGCCGCGCCTTCCGCGAAGCACGCGCGTTCGTCACCCCGTACGCCGCATCGGGCCTCGACGAGTACTTCGCCGAATCGACGCGCGCCTGGGTCGAAGCGAACGACACCCGCTCACCCTGGCCGCGCGCGACGCGCGAACGCCTCCGTTCGATCGACCCGGCGATCAGCGCCGTCCTCGAGTCGATCTTCACCCACGACCTGGCTGCGTGAGCGCAGCCCGTAGAGCTTAGACTTCGGTCGTCTCTTCGGCGCGGGCGTGGCCGAAGATCGCTCCGAGGAGGCCGGCGAAACCCGGTTTCTTCTTGCGGCGGTCGCTTTGGCGGCGCTCGAACGACGCGTCGACCTCACCGTTCGGGCCGGCACGGCGCGGGCCGCGGCGGCGGTCGAACTCGGGGTAGGTCCGCTCCTCCTCGGTGGGCGGCGCGGTGTGCTGCTCCGTCATGGTGGTCCTTTGCCTATCGGCGCGCGATCCAGGATGTTTAGCGACGGCCGCACGCCCGTCTCAGACAGAATAGCGGGCCGGGCCGAGCCGCCCGCCCGGTCCGATCCGCCCCTCACGCTTACCCGCCTTGCAGACCGTTTATCCTCAAAGCGCACGCTTGCTCTGGGGAAAAATTGTGTAAAATTTCGCGGTCGTCGCTGGTACGATCGTACCGGGAATCGCCCCGCTAGGGAGACGGCGCGCTCGGGCGCCGCTCGCTCGAGATCGCCCAGACCAGCGCGATCAGCAAGAAGTTCGTCACCAGCGAGCTGCCGCCGTACGAGATGAACGGCAGCGTGATCCCGGTCAGCGGGAACACCCGCAGCACGCCGCCGACGATGATCACGATCTGGAAACCGAACACCGCGGCGAGTCCGGTCGCGAGCAGCTTCGCGTACAGGTCCGGCTGGCGCTGCGCGACGCGCAGCGCGCGCAGCACGACCGCGAGGAAGACGCCGAGCAGCACGATCGAACCGATCGCGCCCCACTCCTCGCCGAACGCGGCGTACACGTAATCGGTCGCGACCTCGGGGATATAGTCGGGCCGTCCCTGCCCGTAGCCGGTGCCGAACAGTCCGCCGTTCGCGAGCGAGAACAGCGACTGCACCGCTTGGTAGCCGGCGCCGAGCGGATCGTGGAACGGGTCTTTCCACACCGCGATGCGCCGCTCGACGTACGAGTAGTGCGTCGCGGCCCACCACGCTGCGAGCCCGAACACCGCGCTCGCGCCGACGACGAGATCGACGCGCCGCGTCGCGACGTACAGCATCGCGACGAACGTCGCGAGCAGCAGCAGCGCCATCCCGAGATCGTGCTCGAAGACGAGGATCCCCATCGAGACGCCCCAGCCGAGGAACAGCGGTCCGAGATACTTCGCGTTCGCGCGCAGCGACCATGGGCGCGTGCGCGCGATGACGTCCGCGGTGTCGTTCAGGTACGACGCCATGAAGAGCACGATCAGCAGCTTGATCACTTCGACGGGCTCGAACTGGATCGGCCCGAGCCTGATCCAGAGCCGTGCGCCGTTCACCTCTTGGCCGAACAGCGCGAGCGCGACGAACAGCGCGATCGCGCACAGGATCCAGATGTACTTGTACGCCGCGAGGACGCGAAAGCGCTCGAACGCCGGACCCGCCGCGACCGCGAGCACGAGCGAGAACGCCAGCCACACGATCTGCTTGTGCGCGAGATCGGGCTGCAGCCGCGCGACGACCGCGAGCCCGACCGCGGAGAGTAGGACCGCCAGCGCGGGGAGCGTGTCGTCGCGCGTCACGCTCGCCGGCCGCAGCGCCGGCCACGCCAGCGCCAGCACGCCGAGCGCGATCGGCAGCCAGTCGGGGAGCAGCGCGCGCGGCGACGCCAGCCGCAGCGTCAGCGCGGCGAGCAGCAGCGCGACGATCATCGGCGCGCACGCGCGCACACGCACCAGAACGTCGGCGGGCGTCACCCGAGCGAGAACATGTGCAGGATCAGCAGCACCCCGGCGATCGTCGCCGCGATCAGCACGGCGAGCCCGAGCAGCGCCTCGTGGCGCTGCGGCCGGCGGAGCGCCGTCTCCGGCGAGACCTCGTTGAAGGCGCGCCCGACGATCACCGTCCCGGCGCCGTCGCCGCGGATCCCGGCGATCGCCAGCAGCCGCGCGGTGACGTCCTCCGACGAGGCCGAGGCGCGTAGCGCGTCGACGATCTCGTCGTCGCCGAGCAGCTCGTGCAGCGCGCCGGCCGAGAGGACGAGCGCGTCGCCGTGCATCAGCCGCAGGTGGGCGAGCGCGGGCTCGAGGCTGGGCTGCGTCCCGAGCGTCCGGGTCAGCAGCCGGAACGGCCCCTCGCCGACCGCGTCGTCGGCGGTGAGCGGCTTGAGCGCGCCCTCGCGCCCGAGGTAGGCCCGCGTCGCGCCGACGTGGCCGACGAAGGCGTGGTCGCCGACGATCAGCGCGGCGGTCAGCGAGGTCCCGGAGGCGACGTAGTCCTCGGTGCTCCCGGAATGGGCGTAGATGCGGGCGTTGGCGGCCGAGAACGCGGCGGCGAGGGCGGTGCGGGGGTCGCGCCGCTCGCCGCGGACGCGGCGGCGGAGGCTGTCGCGGACGGCCTGCGCGGCGACGGCCGGCGCCGGCTTCTCGCGGATGCGGCCGAACCCGTGGGCGACGGCGAGCAGGACGATTCCCGGCGCGACGATCTCCGCGACGTAGGCTTCGTCGGTGCCGTTCTGTGGAACCCCGGGCCGCGAACCGACCGCTATCTCCATGCTCCGACTCCACGAAAGACGAGGGCTGCCGATCCGACGGTGACTTCGTCGTCGGCCTCCAGCCGCCGCGGCTCGGTGACCGGCTCTCCGTCCACCGAGGTTCCGTTGCGGCTGCCGAGGTCTTCGACGTACACGCCGTCGTCCCGCATCTCGATCCGCGCGTGCAGCCTGCTGATGCGCGGGTCGTCGAGCCGGAGATCGGCGCTCGGCGCCCTCCCCACGAGTATACGCCGTCCGAACCGGTACGTCTTGATCGTTCCCGCATGGGCGACGGTCAGTTCGATCCCGGTCGGGATCGAGGCGTCGAGCGCGCGGGCCGGCGGCGCGCCGCGCCGGTCGTGCACCAGCACGACGTAGGCGGCGAACGCGGCCGAGAGGCCGAGCGTGAGCAGCCGCGGATCGGTCACGCCGGCTCGACGACCTTGAGCGGCGTGTCGCCCAGCGTCAGCGTCTGGCCGCGGTCGAGCCGCGAACGGCGCACCTGCGCGCCGTCGACGAAGGTGCCGTTCGTCGAGCTCAGGTCCTCGACGCTCCAGCCGGTCCCGTCGGCGACGATGCGGGCGTGATAGCGCGACGCGCGCGAGTCGCGCAACCGCACGCCGTTGTCCTCGGCGCGGCCCAGCGTCAGGCCGTCGCGCAGCGCGACGCGCGTCCCGTCCGGCCGCTCGAGGTCGAGCGCCTGCGCGCGCTCGTCGAGGACCGCCTCGATCGCGAGCGAGCCGGAGACGACGTCGGGATCCTCGTCGAGGACGACGCGCGCCGCCTCGGCGCGCTCGCGCGGGAGCGCCTCGCGCAGCATCGCGCTCCACCGCCCTTCGAGGAAGTCGCGGTCGGCGGCGAAGCGCGCGTAGTCGCGCGGGTGGACGCGCACCAGATAGAGATCGCTCGGCGAGGCTTGCGCGGTCGCGACCAGCCGCCGCGCGATCTGCGCCGGATCGAGCGCGCTCGGGAAGACGCGCGCGAACGTGTCCTCGACGACGCGCGCGCACGCGTTCTCGATCCGCGCGAAGAGGTTCACGGCACCGGCACCGTCATGCGGCGCGCTTCAGCCGCGCGATGAAGAACCCGTCGCGCGCGCCGATCCCGGGCGGGACGAGCACGTCGCCGAACGGCGTCAGCAGCGCGGCGTAGCGCTCCGAGATCGCGTCGCGCGCGAACCCGGGATGCGCGGCGAGGAAGCCGTCGACGATCTCTTCGCCTTCGCGGCGATCGGTCGAGCAGACCGCGTAGACCAGCGCGCCGCCCGGCTTCACGCCGCCGGCCGCGGCGTCGATCAGCTTGCGCTGCACGCTCGCCATGCGCGCCGGGTCGTCGGGCTGCTTGCGCCAGCGGGCCTCGGGCTGGCGGCCGAGGATCCCGAGCCCGGAACACGGCGCGTCGAGCAGCACGAGGTCGGCGTCGGCGGCCGGCTTCATCGTCGCGGCGTCGGCGGTGACGAGCGCGACCGAGGCGACGCCCGCCGCTTCGAGGCGCGTCCCGGTCTGCGCGATCTTGCGCGGATCGTCGTCGACGGCGAGGACCGTCGCACCGTCGCGCGTCCGGCTCGCGATCTGCAGCGTCTTGTTACCGCGCCCGCAGCACAGCTCGACGATCCGCTGCCCCGGCTGCGGGTCGAGCACGTCGACGGGGAACGCGGCGGCTTCGGCGTGCAGGTGCCAGCGGTGGTTCGCGAGCCGCTCGACCTCGGCCGACGAGGTGTCGGCGTCGAGGACGAGCACGTCGTGCGCGGGCTCGCTCGGGTGCGACGCGATCCCGGCTTCGTGCAGCGCGCGCTGCGCGTCCTCGCGCGTGACATTGCGCAGGTCGACGCAGATTCCGGCGGCCGACGGCG
>DATHLL010000649.1:0-5186 GCA_035488195.1 Candidatus Elarobacter sp.
GTGCAAGACCGTCTGCGTCGACATCAACCCCTCGTCGGTCACGAAGCTCACCGACCGCGGCTCGCACCAAACGCTCGGCATCGTGATGGACGCCTCGTCGTTCCTCCGCGAGCTCACCCTCGCGATCGAAGCCGCCCGCGCGGAAGAAGCCGGCGGCGGCGCCGGTTGAACCGTATCGTCACGCGGCCTCCGGTGCTTCGGCGACCGGGTGCGGGCGCGGTGCGGCGAACAGCCGGTACCCGAGGAGCAGCGCCGTCGCGGCGAAGATGCACGGAACGACGCCGGTGAGGTGCGGATTGACCTGCAGCACCGTCGTGGAGAGGAACGGCGAGATCAGGAACGCCAGGTAGTTGAAGCTGTCGTTCACGCCCAGGATCGTGCCGCGCTGATCGGCCGGCGCCACCGCGCTCAGCAGCGCGAAGACCGACGGCCGGATCAGCGCGCTCGACGCCGACCACAGCACGATGAACGCGAACAGCGCCGCCGGCGTGGTGACGAACGGCACGCCGGCGAACGCGATCACCGCGCACGCGAACCCGGCGATCGCGATGCGTCCTTCACCGAAGCGGTCGACGAGCCGCCCGATCAGCGCGACCTGCACGACGATCCCGACCACGCTCGAAAGGATGAACGTGTTCGCGGTCTGCGCGGCGCCGAACCCGACGACGCGTTCGGCGAAGAGCGCGAACACCGTCACCCATGACGTGAACGCGAGCGCGAACGCGAATTGCGTGAGGATCAGCCGCCCGAGCACCGGCGAGCCGAGCGAGGCGCGAACGTCGGCGAGCGTCGCCGCCTGCACCGCGCCTTTCGAGTTCGGCAGCACGACGATCGTCAGCACCACCGTCAGCCCGGCGAGCGCCGCGGCGAGCCGGAACGGCACCGCGTAGCCGTAGCGCACCAGCACGCTCGCGACCGCCGGGCCGATCAGGAAGCCGAGCCCGTACGTCGCGCCGACCAGGCCGAACGCGCGTGCCCGCTCCGACGGGCGCGTCACGTCGGTGACGTAGGCTTGCGTGACGCCGAGCCCGCCGCCGCCCAGCCCTTCGATTCCGCGCGCGACGAAGATCGTCCACAGCGCCGTGCCGGCCGCGAGGAGCGAGAACCCGAGCAGGCCCGCGACCTGCGCGGCGATCAAGACACCCTTACGCCCGATGCGATCGCTGAGGCGGCCCCAGAACGGTGAAGACAGAAGCGAGCACACGGCGAGCGTGGCGTAGACGGCGCCGACGGTCGTCGGCGATGCGCCGAAATGCTCGGCGTAGAAGGGCAGGATCGGTATCAAGATCGTGAAGCCGAGCACGTCCACGAACGTGATCGCCAAAAGGGGCAGCAGCGCTCTCGGCATCCCGGACGCGTTGTCGCGCGGCGGGCGCGGTCTCCTCGCGACGCCGTCGGGCGCGGTCGCGTGCGAGCTGGTCCCGGTCGGCCTCGACGCGAGCGGCGCGCGCTACGAGCTGCGCGTCACGAACGGGACGCCGGGCGTGCTCGCCGCGACGGTGACCGCGGTGCGCGTCGACGAAGGCCGCCCGATCGCGGCGCTCGCGATCGAGATCGACCCGCACGCCGCGATCCGGACGAGCTTCGCGCTCGACGCCCGGCTCGCGTACGAGCGCGTCGCCGCCGAAGTGCGCGGCGAGGGCGTCCACCTGATCGTCGAAGCGCCGCCCCCGCGCGGCGGCCGCTCGCGCCGCCGCTGGCTGGTCCCGGTGAGCGCGCTCGGCATCGCCGGCCTCGTCGCCGGCGCCGTCCTGGTCGTCGTCGGCACCGAGCGCCCGCGGGTCGTCGACGCCGCGCTCCTCGCGACCCCCGACGGCCGTCTCGTCGCCCGCTGGTCGACCTCCGGCAACGGCAACCCGACCTACGAGCTGCGCGACGCGAAGGGCGACATCGTCGCCCACGGCGCCCTGCCCTCACCCTCGGGGCAGCTCGAGCTCGGCCGCGGCGACGCCGCCAGCCTGCGGGTCGCGATCGCGAACTCGTTCGGCAGCGACGTCCGCGACGCGGCCTACGGCCGCGCCACCCCGCCGCCCGCGATCCGCATCCTCGCCACCCCACCGCCGCGCATCGAGAGCATCGCGGTCGACCCCCCGCGCCCCAACGCCCCCCTCACCGTCCGCTACGCGGCGCAGGCCCGCGACGTGCGCCTGGCGATCGTCGACCGCACCGGCGCGACCTACTTCTCGACCACGACCCCCTCGGGCACCGGCGTGACCGAGGTGCCCGCCCCCCCGGCCGGCCCGCGCGAACCGTACTCGCTGGTCGCGACCGCCGAAGGCGCCGACGCCGGCCAGATCACCCGCATCCCCATCCCGGCCGCCATCGCCCCGACCCCGAGCCCCGCACCGGTCGCCCAAAACTCCCCCGGCCCAAGCGCCACCGGCGGTGCCGCGCCGGGGAACGGGCGCCCGAACGGCGCCGCGGGACCGCCGCCGGCCGGCTCCAACGCGACCGTGGTCGACGTCGGCGGCGGCGACACGTTCGCGATCCGCCCGAACCCGGTGAAGCCCGGCGACCCGTTCGTGGTCGAGATCCCGTTCTCGGACGGCGCCCGCGTCCAGATCGTCCGCGACCGCGACGACGTCGAGATGTCCGGCGCCGACCTGCGCCGCGGCGAACGGAGCGTCGCGATGACGGCCCCGACGGCGCCGGGCACGTACACGGTCCGGGTCACGATGCAGCGGGGGGTCGGTTTGGAGACCGTCGTCCGCCCGCTCCGCCTAGCGGGCCACTGAGGGCCCGCGCAAAATCTTTGCTCATCCTCTTGTTAGGCCGGTCACATCCCGGGTATTGTGTAGGCCCAAAGACCTAATACCCGGAGGGACCGCGTGCAGGACGTCACGTCGCGGGCAAAGCTGCCGAAGCTTGCTCCCGACACGATTCGGCGTGAACGGATCGTCGCTTGGCTGGGAGACCATGCCGACGTGCCTTTGCGTTTGGTCGCCGCCCCCACCGGCTCCGGCAAGACGACGGCACTGGTCACGTACGCCGCGGCCCCGCGCCACCGCGCCGGCTACCTCACCCTCGACGTCGACACGAGCTTCGACGGCCTGCGGGCCCGAATCTCCCGCGCCTTCGGCTTCCCGCACCTAGCCGACGACGACGCGCTGCACGCCGCATTCGAGGACGCCGGCCGCTGCGAGGTGCTGGTCGACGAGGTCGACCGCGCCCCCGAACCGGTCCGCGCCGCGCTCCGCCGCTTCGTTTACGAAGCCCCCGACAACGTCACGTTCGTCTACGCGACCCGCTCCCGCGACGTGGTCGACGCCACCCGCCTGGTCTCCCTCGGCCTCGGCGCGATCCTCGACGCCGACCGCCTCGCCTTCACCATCGACGAGGCGACCCGCCTCGCCGAGGCCGCCCGCGTCGACGCCGACGAGCGCGAGATCGGCCGCCTCGTCCACGACACCGAAGGCTGGGCCTTCGCCCTCTCATCGGCGATCCGCGAGACCGCCTCGGCGGGCCGCTCGCTCGACGGCGCCTTCGACCGCTGGCGCCGGACGAACGCGCGCTTCATGCGCCGCTACGTCGACGACGCGCTCGCCGACGAGGACCCGGTCCTCGCGGCCGCCGCGCGCAAGCTCTACGACGGCGAACTGATCGACGAGACGATCCTCGACCGCCTCGAGCAGCGCGGCCTCTTCGTCCGCTGGACCGACGGCGCATACCGCCCGTACCGCGCCGTCGCCCGCGTAACCCGCGCCGTTACCCCGTCGGCGCCGGCCCGTTCCCTGACGCCCTTCACCGTCCGCCTCTTCGGCAAGCCCGACGTCCGCATGGACGGCCAGCGTGTCGCATGGTTCCGCCGCCGCGACGCGCAGATCTTCGCCTTCCTCGCGCTCCAACCGCAAGGCCGAGCCCGCCGCGAAACGCTCTTGCGCGCCTTCTGGCCCGAAGCGGACCGCCAGCTCGCCGCCCAATCGCTGCGCAGCGCCTGCAGCACGATGCGCCGCTCCCTAGCCGCCGTGGTCGGCTACGCCGACCTCAACCACTACGTCGCCTTCGGCGACGAGATCGCCCTCAATCTCGACCTCTTCGCGATCGACGCCCGCCGAGTCCGCGCTCATATTCGCGATGCGGAAGCCGCCTGGTCCTCCGGCGACGTGATCGCCGCGATGGAACACGACCGCGCCGCCCTGAAGCTCTCCCGCGACGAGCTCCTCGACGGCGACGTCCCGCCCGCTCTCGCCGGCGTCGCATCGGAACTGGACGAGTCCCTGACGCGCGCCTCCGCCCGCACCGCCGCCGACAAAGACGAAGAAGACCGCCGCCCCCACCTGACGGCAGTACACTAAGAAAGAAGCACGCGAACCCGCACACCACCATCGCGACCATGTCGGGTGGGCGGCGTGCGGGACGGTGGCGGGCACTCTGAACGAGCGGAGCGCAGGATGCGCGGGAGCGAGGTGAAGACGTAGCGTGCTTCGCACACGATGTGCGAAGCGCGCGTGCCCGCCACCGTCCCGCACGCCGCCCGCCCGACTACGCCGCAGCCGGGACCGAACCGCCTACACAGGCTCGATGACGAGCTGATCCCCAGGCGCAAGGGGGTTCGCCTTGACGAACCCCGGCCCAAACTCCGCCACGGTATGCGCCGACCGCGTCCCAACGTACAACTTATGCGGCGAAACGTTCGCCTCGACTTTCACGACCCGGTTTTCTTTGTCGAGGAACACCATGTCGAGCGGCGTCCGCATCCCGATCGTATGCACCGCGTTGCAGTTCTCGAACCACAACCCTTCCTCAGGCGCGATCGCGCTGCGCGGCAGGAACCCGATCGTCCGCTCGAGCCAGTTGTCCGCCCGCCGAACGCGCCAAGCCAGCACGCGCCCCGTGCCGGCGTTCCGCACGAGCCACATCGTCATAGCGCGTTGAACGCCGTGAACAGCGCGGTCGCCCCGATCAGGTACGGCGCGAACGCCAGCGGCTGCAGCGCGGAATCGCGCCGGAACTTCGCGTTGACCGCGGCGGCGAACGCGGCGAGCGCGAGGGCGAGGAGAGCGTTGGACGCGCCGAGGAGCGCACCCGCGACGGCGGCGAGCTTCACGTCGCCCCAGCCCATACCCCGTCCACGCGAAAGATACGCCGCGATCGAGAACGGAACGGTGACGATCAGCGAGCTGACGACCATCCGCGGATCGTGCCAAGCGAACGCCATGATGGCGATGACCGCGAGCGGCCCCAGC
>DATHLL010000650.1:0-15527 GCA_035488195.1 Candidatus Elarobacter sp.
GCTCGTCGATCAGCCGGGTCGCGTTCGCGAACGTGTAGCGCGGTCCGCGCACCGCGCGGCGGCGCCGGATGTCGATCAGCACGTCGATGCGCGCGCGCTCCAGCGCCTCGAAGAACGTCTCGCGGCTCGCGCCGTACACGCCGATCGTGCAGACGCGAACGCCTCGCCGCCTCGCGCTCACCGCGGCGACCGTCTCATCACGCGGCGGGCACCGGCCGCGGCGCGAGCGTCGGCTTGACGCGCAGGCACCGCACCAGCTCCTCGGCGTACGGCGCGACGCCGAACAGGATACCGGCGGCGAGCGCGAGGTACGTTCGTGCTCGCGGCGGCGTGCGGCTCGGGCGGAAGCGGAAGCGCGCGCGCTCCGTGCCGAGGCCGGCGAGCGCGAGCGTCTGCGCGGGGTTCGCGAACGCGGCGAACGCGGCGGTCGCGAACGGCAGCGTCTCCAGGAAGCTGTGCGTGTGGTCCTCGTGCTGCGCGACCGTACGGCGCGGCGCCGCGTACGCGACGTCCCAGACGACCGTCGCCTCGTGCAGCAGCGCGCAGGCCGCCATCGTAGCGATCACGCCGGCGTCGATCTCGAGGAAGAGCCCGGCGGTGATCCCGATCCCCGCCTCCGCGGCCATGAGAAAGTGCGTGAGCGACTCGTGAGCCCCGGCGTTGCGCTCGATGTGCGTCATGCGGTGCCAGGTCCAGTCGAGCATCCCGGCGGCGATCCAGGCCGGGATCAGCACGCAGCTCAGGAAATCGCGCGTCGCGAGATCGGGATCGCGCACCGGCGGCTGCGGCCCGCCGGTGCCGGGGTCGTCGTCCATCGGCGTCCTCGTTCCCGAGCGTTCACACCCCGAACCGCAGCAGGACCATGCACGCGAAGACGGCGACGAACGCGAACTGCTCGACCGCGATGTTCCGCAGCGCGCGCTTCAGCAGCGCGGGCCGCTCGGCGGGCGGCGCGGTCTGCATCCGCCGCATCGCCGGCCCGATCACGCGGCTCCCCCAGACCGAGAGCCCGATCGCGAGCGCCAGCGCGATCGCCGCGGTGATCCCGTAGGGGCTCAGCAGCCCCTCGACCGTCGAGACGCGCCCGCCGAGATACGCCAGCAGCACCCCGAGGACGATCGTCGCGATCGCGGCGACCGGGTAGATTCGGCTCGCGATCCGGCCGATCTGCATCCCGACCTCGGCGCGCGCGCCTTCGCTCGCGCGCTGCAGCGCGGGGCCGGTGATCAGCGCGCCGGTCAGCCCGCCGCCGAACCACACGATCGCGCAGACGACGTGCAGCGCGTAGAGGGCGATCAGCAGCACGTACATCGGCGTCATCGCACGGCCATCCCGCCGAACGCGACGTCGTAGCGGTGCGCCGCGGCGTCGTAGCTGACCGACCACTCCGTCGGGTACGCGCCGTTCTTCTCGTAGCGCGCCGGCTGCGCGAGCGGCTTCACGAGCGACGGCTTGTCGTTCAGGTACGCGAGCGTCACCATCGACTCGACGAAGATCAGGCGGCCGCCGTAGTAACCGAAGATCGGCGACGCCGTGAACGTCCCGCCGGTGAACTCGGGGTTCGCGGGCGAGAGATAGTGCTTGCCCATCATCGGGACCGTCTCGCCGTCGGTGATGAACCCGGCGGGGAGCAGCTCGGCGGCCGGCTTCGCTTCGGCGTCGGCGCCCTTCGGCGCGATCGCCATCCGCTCGGCCTCGCCGATCGTGTAGAAGTGGAAGTCGAAGTGCGGGACGTCGTAGACGTGCGCCGGCGGGTGGCCGTGCGGGTTCCAGTCGATGACGGCGGTGCGGAACGGCGCGCCGTCGACCGCGGGAAGCGCGAGCGCGATCTCCTTCTCCTCGTCGCCGAGCTGCGTGAGCGCCTTCTCGTCGAACGAGAGGCCGAACGAGCTCACCTTGCCGTAGGCGTCGCTGCGGACCCACGAGTAGGCGTAGCCGGCGCCGAGCGGTTTCCGTTCGCCGGCGCGTTCCGCCGCCTGTGACGACGCGGTGATCGTGCTGCCGTTCGAGACCGCCATCACGGCTGAGGCGAGGCACGCCGCGGCGATCGACTTGATGAGCATTGCTGTTCCCTTCCTCGCGCCGCTTCGCGCGGCGCAGCGCGTTTGAGTACGCGAGCAGCGTATCGAGGCGCCGTCTACGAACCGTCTAGCGCGCCGCCGGAATCGTCGGATGCGCGACGGCCGGCGAGTCGTGCTCGCCGGCCGTGCGGTGGTGTGCCGTCCGTGGCGCCGCCCTCCGTGGCGGCCGTTCCGTCTCCTACGATCGCTTGCGTGAAGCCGGCCTCGACCTCAGCGGTGTCCCTGCACGCGGTTCATCAGGCTGCGCACGCGGCTCAGCGGGAGCTGCTGCGTCTGCACCGACTGCACGGAGATCGTCCCGGTGTCGCCGTCGTCGAGCGCGATCGTGCCGTTCGCGGGGAGCGCGGCCGGCGAGAGGTTCAGCGCGACGGCGCTGATCTTCCCCGAGCCGAGCAGGATCGTGTCGACCTGCGTCTGCGGCGTGTTGACGTAACCGATCCCTTCCGACGAGACGGGATAGCCGATGAGGTGCGAGCCGTCGGTCGTCGCGATCAGCGTGAAGCAGCCGTCGGTCGGCGCGGTCGCCGAGTCGATGTGGTAGGTGCCCGAGTAGACGAACATCGGACGGGCCGGCGGCGGCGTGGGAACCGGAACGTCCGTCGGAGCCGTGGTCGGAACCGGCGTCGGCGTCGGAGCGGACGGAACGAACTTCGCCTCGATCCACCGGCTGAGCTGGGCGTTCAGCGCGAACGCGCCGCCGTTCGCCGGAACGTCGCCGGCGAGCAGGATGTCGGCGTAGTACGGCTGGTTGAGGTTCACCGGCGCCGCGCTGCACGCGAAGCCGTTTCCGCCGCTGCTCGGCGTGCTGGTCGGCGCCGCGGTCGGAACCGGCGTCGGCGTCGCGGCCGGCGTCGGCGTCGCGGTTGCGACCGGCGTCGGCGTCGCGCTGGGCTTCACGGTCGGCGTCGGCGTCGCGGGCGGCACGCCGCTGCCGCTGCCGTTGCTGGTGACGCCGCCGCCCGCGGGCGGGAGCGCGGTCGTGCCGCCGCCGCCGGAGCAGCCCGCGGCGAAGAGGGACAGGCTCGCGACGCCGGCGGCGGCGACGCGCGTGAGCAGTCGGCGGCGAGCCGGGCGATGATGTTGCATGGTCTACGAATCCTCCTGATCTCGGTAGCGCCGGCGCCATCGCCCGGCTCAGGAGAAATCTAGAACCACGCCGTCTACGAAGCGTCTAGGCCACCGAGGCGGCGCGGCGGCGGCGCTCGCCTTCGGCGACGATCCGGCGGTTGAACCAGATCAGCGCGAACCCGGCGCGCGTCTTCGCGTCGGGGATCCGCACGAGGCGGCTCTCGAGGAGCACGTGCGCCTCGCGGAAGAGCTCGTCGGCGCGCTCGCGCTCGCCGAGCGTGTCGTACACCAGCGCGGCGGCGAAGAGCATGAACTGCGGGTGCGTCAGCCCGTAGTACGACGTCGCGGCGAGCCGGGTGAGATCGTCGGCGGTCCGCCGCGCCGCGTCGAGCTCGCCCGCGGCGAGCTGCGCGAGCGCGAGCTCGGCGAGATCCTGGCCGAGGCTCGAGTCGAGCCCGAGCCGCCGCTGCATCGCGATCCCGCGCTCGAGCGAGTCGAGCGCGTCGTCGCGTCCCAGCCGGCGCAGCGCCGCGCCCTGCGCGCAGAGCGCGTTCGACTCGAGCAGGTCGGAGCCGAGCGCGTGCGCGGCGGGGACCGCCGCGTCGGCGAGCGCGAGCGCCTCCTCCGGCTCCTCCGCGAAGATCTCCACGGCCGCCATGTTGATCTCGGCGAGCACCGCGCCGAACCGGTCACCGGCTTCGTCCGCGATGTCGCGGCCGTCGATCAGGTAGCCGCGGGCGTCGTCGAAGTTCCCCATCGCGAGCGCGAACAGCGCCAGACACACGGCGACGCTCGCACGTTCCTTCGGCGTCCCGAACAGATCGGCCATCTCGTCGGCGAGCGCGTAGTGCTCGCGCGCCTCCTCGATCTCGAAGACGAACAGCGAGGCGTTGGCGAGGCGCAGGTGCGCGAGCATCTCGGCGCGCCGGTCGCCGACCGCGATCGTGCGCTCGAGCAGCTCGCGCGCGAGCCCGTGCAGCGTCCCGTAGTTCTCGCGGACGTGCGCGATCGCGTAGCGCTGGTTCAGCACGCGGAAGCGCAGCAGCTCGTCCGAGCTCTGCTCGACCAGCCGCAGCGCGCGCTCGAGATGGCGCTCGGCGACGTCGTAGTCGGCTTGGTGGTCCGAGGCGACCGCGAGGTTCAAGTAGACGTTCACGAGCAGCGCGGGATCGTCGCGCACGACCGGGATCGTCAGCGCGCGCTCGAGCACGACCCGCGCGTCGTCGAGCCGCCCGGTCGCGAGCAGGTGCTGTCCGTCGAGCTGCAGCGCGACCGCCTCCCACCACGCGAGGTCGAGCTCCTCGGCGCGCCCGTGCAGCTCGGCGATCAGCCGCTCTTCCTCGTCGCGCTCGCCGGTCGCGTGCGCGAGCTCGACGCGGCGCCGCAGCACCTCGCAGCCGCGATCGGGGTCGAGCGTCCCCGGCGGCAGCGCGCGCAACTGCTCGAGGTCGTCGCACTGCGCCTCGCGGTCGCCCTGGCGGCGATGAACCTCCTCGCCGAGCAGCAGCGCGTCGGCGCGGATGCGCCAGTCGGTGCTCAGCGTGAGCGCGCGCGCGAGGTACTGCGACGCCTCGCCGGTCGCGAAGAGCGCGAGCGCGCGCTGCGCGGCGCGCAGGTAATAGCGCGCCGCGCGCTCGGCGTCGCCGCCGCGCTCGAAGTGCAGCGCGATCTGCGAGGCGATGTCGTCGAGCATCCCGGCGTTCAGCTCTTCCATCACGATCGCGACGCGGCCGTGGCGGCGCTCGAGCTCGCGCGGGGAGGAGAGCGAGTAGATCGTCGACTGCACCAGGTTGTGCGTGAACGAGTAGTCGTTCGCGGCGCCCGCGTCGCGCACGATGTGGCGGTCGAGCAGCTCGCTGACCGCGGCGAGGGTGCGCGCCTCGCCCCATCCGCTCGCCTCGCTCAAGAGCTCGACGTTGAACGCGCGCCCGATCACCGCGGCGAACTCCGCCGCGCCGGCCGCGTCCTGCGAGAGCCGCCGCAGGCGGGTCGCGATCGTCTCGCGGATCCCGGGCGTGATCGAGGCGGCGCGCGCGATCGCGAGCCGCCCGTCGTCGACCCGCACCGCGCCCTGTTCGACCGCGCCGCGCAGCAGCTCGCCGAGGAAGAACGGGTTCCCTTCGCTCTCGGCGTGCAGCTCGGTCCCGAGCGTCCCCGGGTCGACGCCGCTGCCCGCAAGCGTGGTGAGGATCGTTTCGACGTCGCGCGGCGCGAGCGGGCCGAGCGCGAGGTGCGAGGCGCGCCCTTCGCGCTCGAGCCGCCGGCGCACCGCGCGCAGCGGGTGGTCGCGCGGGACGTCCTCGGCGCGGTACGACGCGATGAGCAGCAGCTTGCGCGTCGCGGCGCGGCGCGCGACGTACTCCAGCAGCGAGGTCGTCGCCGCGCCGCCCCACTGCAGGTCCTCGAGGACGAGCAGCATCGGGCGGCCGTCGCCGACGATCTCGCCGGCCCGGAAGAACGCTTCGTACAGGCGCGTCTGCTCGTGCTGCGGGTCGACCGGCGCGAGCGGCGGGAGCGCCGGGTGCAGCGCGCGGATCTGCGGGATCACCAGCGCGAGCACCGCCAGGAAGACCGGCTCGACGCGCGCCGGGTCGAGCGCGGTGACCAGCGGCTCGAGCGCCTCGACGAACGGCTGGTACGGCGAGGACTCCGGGAACGAGGAGGCGCCGTCGAGGACGACCCCGCCCTCGGCGAGCGCGATCTGCCGGACGATCCCGACCAGCCGGGTCTTCCCGATCCCGGCCTCGCCGCCGATCATCACCATCCCGCCCTCGCCGGCGGCGGTGCGCTCCCAGGCGGCGCGGAGCTGCTCGACCTCGCGCTCGCGCCCCGCGAACGGGAGGACGCTCCACGGGACGATGTCGCGCCGCTCGCGCGCGGCGCCCGCCGGGCGCTCGGGGAGCTCGTCGCTCGCGATCAGGTCGCGCAGCGCGAGCGTCTCCGGCATCGGCTCGGCGTCCATCTCGCGGCCGAGCCGCTCGGCGAAGGCGTCGAGCTCGGCGATCGCGCCGGCCCGGTCGCCGAGCTCGAAGCGGAGCGAGGCGACCTCGCGGACCGCGTCCTCGCGCCAGGGGTCGTGGTGGAGCAGCCGCCGCGCGAACTGGAGCGCGCGGGCGAAACGCCGCTCGCCGCGCGCCTCGGCGATGAGCTGTGCGAGGTTCTCGACGTGCAGCGTGCGGAGCCGCTCGCGCTCGGTCAGGATCCACTCGTGGTCCTGCTCCTCGAGCAGGTCGCCTTCGTAGAGGGCGACGGCGTCGGCGCGCGCGCCCTCGGCGATCCGGCGCTCGAACTCGGCGACGTCGAGCTCGGCCGGCGCGGCAGGGTTCCAGCGGACCGCCCGCGCGTCGGTCAGCACCCACGGCACGCCGTCGGGCGGCGCCGGGAGCAGCTTCTGGAGGTAGTGCAGGTGGCGGCGCAGGTTGGCCTTCGCGGCGCTCTCGCTCTCCTCGGGCCAGAGCGTGAAGGCGAGCGTCTCGCGCGCGACGTTCCGCTCGCGGTGCACCAGCAGATAGGCCAGCAGCGGGAAGGTCATCGGCGGCGCGGCGAGCCGGATCGGCTGGCCGCCGGCGATGATGCGGAGCGCGCCGAAGAGGGCGATCCGGATCGGCGCGTCCGTCATCGTGACCGCGGGCCGGTCCGGCTCAGTCGCCGGCCGCGGCCGCCGCGGCCGCGAGCGCTTCGGTGACGGCCTCGTCGCGCGTGAACGCGGCGCCCTGGGCGCCGAGCGCCGCCGCGGCCTCCTCGCCGAGCCGCACGGCGAGGATCGCGCGCGCCCGCTCCTCGCCGTGCTGCTCGACCGGCTGGCGCGCGTACGCGAGCCGCCGGAACACCGCGTCGCTGTACCCGAGCAGCCGCGCCGCAGGCTCGAGGTCGCCTCGGAGCGCCGCGACGACGCCCAGGTGCTCGACCGCGATCGCGAGGTGGACCGGCTGGTCGACGCGGTCGCTCATCGCGATCACCGTCCGCGCCTCGGCGCAGGCGCCGGGCAGGTCGCCGTCGGCGATCGCGTAGGCGGCGAGGTCGCAGCGGTCGGCCGAGACGGCGTTCTCGACGCCGCGGCGGCCGTCGACCTCGGTCGCCTCGGCGCCGTAGCGCCGGGCCGCGGCGAAGTTCGCGGCGGCGAACTCGACCTCGGCGAGCCGCGAGAGCGCGGTCGAGAGGCCGAGCAGGTTCTGCTCGGTCCGCGCCCGCGCCAGCGCCTGCTCGAGCAGCGCGCGGGCGCCGTCGAGGTCGCCGCGGACCCGCTTGAGGTCGGCGGCGGCGGCGAGCAGCGAAGGGACGAGCCGGAAGAAGCAGGTCGACTGCGCGATCGCCAGCGCCTCGTCGACGACCGCCTCGGCGCGCTCGAGCCAGCCCGGCCCCTCGCGCAGGCTTCCGCCGAGGGTCATCAGCGCCATCGCGAGGCTGCGGCGGTCGCCCAGCTCGCGGTAGGCGCGGACGGCGCGCTCGGCGGCGTCGCGGTTCGAGCGCCCGACCGGGAGCGTCCAGCTCAGCCCGAGCATAATCCGGGCGCGGAGCGGGGCCGGCGCGTCATCGCCGATCCCGGCCAGCGCGGCCTCGAACCAGCGGCGGCCTTCGCGCTTCGCGAACCGCCAGTAGTGCCCGAGGCCGGCGACGATCGCGGCGCCGGTCAGCGGGTCGCGGCCGCGGCCGAGGGTCCAGTCGAGCGCGGCGCGCAGGTTGTCGAGCTCGCACTCGACCGCGTCGCGCCAGGCCAGCTCGGGGGTCGACTCCCACGTCGCCTCGGCGCGCTCGGCGAACGCGAGCGCCCAGGCCGCGAGCCGGCCGGCGACCTCGTCGTACTCGCCGGAGCGCAGCAGCTTCTCGGCGGCGTACCGGCCGGTCGTCGCGGTGAAGCGGTAGCGCGGCACGTCGGGATCGGCGACGACCAGCGACTTGTCGACCAGCGAGGCCAGCGCGGCCGGGACGTCGTCGTCGGGGCAGCCGCAGACCTCGGTCGCCGCGTCGGCGGTCCAGCCGCCGCGGAAGACCGCGAGCCGCATGAAGAGCGTGCGCTCCGGCGGGCGCAGCAGGTCGAAGCTCCAGTCGATCAGCGCGCGCAGCGTCTGCTGGCGCGGAAGCGCGTTGCCGCCGCCGGTCAGCACCCGGAAGCGGTCGTCGAGCCGCTTCGCGAGCTGCTCGACGCTCAGCACCGAGAGCCGCGCGGCGGCCAGCTCGATCGCGAGCGCGATCCCGTCGAGGCTGCGGCAGATCTCGGCGACCGTCGGCGCGAGCTCGTCGGTCAGCACGAAGTCCGGCTTCACGGCTTGGGCGCGCGTGACGAACAGCGCGACCGCGCCGTAGCGCATCGCCTCGCCGGCGCCCAGCCGCTCCGAGCCGTCGCCGACCGCGAGCGGCGGGAGCCGGTACAGCAGCTCCTCGCGGTGCCCGAGCCCTTCGCGGCTGGTGGCGAGGATGCGGAGCTTCGGGCAGCCGGCCAGGAGCGTCTCCGCGACGGCGGCGACGCCCTCGCGCAGGTGCTCGCAGTTGTCGAGGACGAGCAGCGCGCGCTTCGCCCGCAGCGCCGAGACCACGGTGTCGGAGAGCGGCCGCGCCCCGCCGGTCGGATCGCCGACCCCGAGCGCCGAGGCGATCGCGACGGCGATCAGCTCGGGGTCGGAGAGCGGCGCCAGCTCGGCGACCCAGACGCCGCCGGGGTAGTGCGGGAGCGCGTCGATCGCGACTTCCTGCGCGGTGCGGGTCTTCCCGACGCCGCCGGGTCCAATGATCGTGACCAGCCGCGAGGAGCTCAGCGCCGCGGCGATCTCGGCCAGCTCGGCGTCGCGGCCGACGAAGCTCGGCAGCGTCCCGAGCGCGGCGGCGCCGCGGCCGGCCGGCGCGGGCTCGCAGGTCGCCTCGAGCCGGTCGCCCTCGGGCGGCGCGGCGGCGGTCTCGAACGCCTCGCGGCGCGCGCCGGTCAGCCCGAGCGCGGCCGCGAGCGCACCGAGGATCTCGCCCGCCGGCGGCGGCGCGGCACCGCGCTCGATCGCGTCGATCTCCGGTACCGCGAGACCGGCCTGCTCGGAGAGCGCGTCCTGCGAGAGCCCCGCGTTGACGCGGTGCCGTCGCAGGAGCGAACCGAACGAGACGCTCGTCCCGGAAGCGACGCGCGAGATCATGGACGCCCCGACTTCGCGCTCTCCTGGCTCGCCCCCGTCGCCGAAATGTAGAGAGTTAGCGGTGCGCCGAGCCGTGCTCCGCGTGATGACCCTGCGCGCCCGCGTGCCCGCCCTGCGGCGCAGGCGCCGACTGCGTCGTGCGCGGCGCGCTCTGCGGCGGGACGTAGCGCGGCGGCGGCGCGGGCGCGGCGTGCGTCACCTCCGGCGCGCGCGTCGTCTCCGTCGTTCGCGTCGTCTCGGTGGCGCGTGCGGGTCCCGCGTGCGTCGTCTCCGTGGTGCGCGGCGCGGCTTCGTGCGGACCTGAGAGGTCGTGCACCGTCACGCCACCGTGCGTCTCGGTGCGCGACGATGCGGGAGAAGAGGCCTCGAACCGCGACCAGGCGGCGCTCGCGTGCGCGCCGCGGCGCGTCTCCGGCGGTGCCGGTTGCGACGGCTGCGCGGCCCCGTCGATCACCGTGACGCCGTGCGCGGCGGGCGCGGTTCGGTTCGTCACGGCGCCCGTCGTGGTGCGGTCCTTCCCGAAACGCGCCCACGGATCGATCGCGGGTGCGGCGAGCGTGCGGTGTTGTTCGAACGCAGCGCGTTGCTGCGCGAACGCGGTGCGCGGCGTGACGGCGCTGTCGCCCGCGAACGTGCGGCGGAACGTCGTCGTGCGCACCGCGAGTTGCGGCGGCGCGGGATGCGCGGTGAAGCGCAGGTTCGCGTCGGTCGGCGCGACGGGGAGCGAGCCGTGGACGAGCTCGATCTTGCGCAGGCGGTCGGGCGGGACGCGCACGACGTGCGCGAAGTCGCCGGCGAGGAACTGCTGCCTGCGAACCGCGGTGATGCCGTCGTAGCGCGCGTCGCCGTGCCAGTGCCGCCAATACGCAGGGTTGTACGGCACGAACGATGTGCGGTTGAACGTCACGAACGACGCGCCGGTCCCCCACCACGGAGAGAACGGCTCGAACGGCGCGAGCGGCAGCCAGCCGATCGTGTCGAACCCGAGCCCCGGACCGCCGCCGAACGTCACGAACGAGACGAGCGCGGGACTCCACGCGACCGCGGCGCGCGCGGGCACCCAGGCCCAGCCGCGGTGCGGATGATGGAACCAGCGGCCGTAGTGATACGGCGCCCAGCCCCACGGCTCGTAGCCGATCCAGGTCCAGCCGTAGCGGTCCTCCCACGCCCAGCGGCCGTCGCGGTACGGCGCCCAGCCCGGCGCGATCAGCGTCGGGACCCAGATCTGGCCGTACGTCGTGTCGTCGTACCAGGTGCCGTACGAAGCGAGGTCGTTCACGCCCGCGACGCCGGGCGGCGCGTACGCGAGGCTCAGCGCGCGCAGCTCGCCGATGTCGCGGTCGCCGTTGAAGCGGTCGAAGTCGTCGCTCGCGAGCGCGGCTTGGTACTGGATCACGGGCTGCGCGGCGAGGCCGTACGCGACCAGCGTCGTCCCCGGGACGAGGCTCCGCGTCCCTTGCGGGGTGAGGACGTCGGCGCGGCCGGAGCGCACCGCGACGCGGGTGCCGCCGTCGGCGTCGACGCTCACCCGCACGCTGCCTTCGCTCGCCGGCCGGACGGCGACCGACGGCGTGTCGATCTGGGCCGGCGCGGCGTTGGCGCGCAGCACCCGCAGGTCGACCGTCCCTTCCGCGAGCTGCATCTCACGCCGGCTCGCATCGAGGCGCGTGAAGCGGAGCTGCACGTTGGGGCCGAGCCGGAGCGCGGTGACGTCGTCGAGCTGGATCTCGGCGCGCGCGCCCGCGCCGGTCGTCACGTAGTCGGCGCCGAGGACCGGCGCGTTCAGCACCGCCTGCGTCGAGGTGTCGGAATCGCCGCGCTGCACGGCGACCGGGCCTTGCACGAACCCGATCCGCGCGACGCCGGTCCCGGCATCGGGCGCCGCGTACGACTGCGCGCGCGCCGCGGGCGGCGCGAGCGCAAGTGCGGCGAGTGCGAGCGCGGCGGCCAGGGCGGAGTTCCGGATCGGCGATGCGTGCATGAAGGGCGCCTCCGAGGCGATCGTATCCGTTCGAACGTGCCCGGAACGGGCGGCGTTTCCCGCGCTACGCGCGTTCCAGGACGTAGGTCCCCGGCGCCTCGGCGAGCGGCGGGTACTCCGCGTTCCCGGCCGCGGCCGGCGCGCCGGTACGCTCGGGGGAGCGCTCCGCGAGCCAGGCGGTCCAGTCGGGCCACCACGAGCCTTCGTGCTTCGGCGCCGCGGCGAGCCACGCGTCGGGATCGGCCGGGTTGGCCGTCCCCGGCGTCGGCCCCCACCAGACGGCCTTCTTCTTCTGAGGCGGGCTGATGATCCCGGCGATGTGGCCCGAAGCGCCGAGCCGGAACGTCGTCTCGCCGCCGAAGTGGCGCGTCATCGCGTAGACCGAGCGCCACGGCGCGATGTGGTCCTCCGCCGTCGCGACGCAGTACGCGTCGAGCTCGATGCGGCGCAGGTCGATCGGGACGCCGTCCATCTCCAGCGCGTCGGGCTTCGCCAGCGCGTTCTCGAGATACATTCGCTTGAGGTAGTACGAGTGGGCCGCGCGCGGGACGCGCGTCGCGTCGCTGTTCCAGTACAGCAGGTCGAAGGCCGGCGCGTCGCGCCCGAGCAGGTAGCGGTTCACCGCGACGCCCCAGATCAGGTCGTTCGCGCGCAGCATGCTGAACGTGTCGGCCATCGCGCGCCCGCTGAGCACGCCGTCTTCCGCCATCTGCTTGTCGATGTGCGCGAGCGCCTCGGTCGAAAGGAACGCCATGATCTCGCCGGGGTCCCGGAAGTCGACCAGCGCGGCGAAGAACGTCGCGCTGTTGACGACGTTCGCGTCCGTGCGCGCGAGGTACGCGAGCGCGGTCGCGAGCAGCGTCCCGCCGATGCAGTAGCCGATCGCGTCGGCGTCCTCGCTGCCGGCGATCTCGCACGCGACGCGGATCGCGGCGAGCGGCCCGAGCTTCATGTAGTCGGCCCACGTCAAGTGCGCGAGCGAGGCGTCGGGGTTGCGCCACGAGATGACGAACGTGTTGCGGCCTTCGTCGGTCGCGTACTTCACGAAGCTGTTCGCGGCTTGCAGGTCGAGGATGTAGAACTTGTTGATCCACGGCGGGACGATCACCAGCGGGCGCGCGTAGATCTCCGGCCGCGTCGGCGCGTACTGGATCAGCTCGATCAGCTCGTTGCGGAAGACGACGCTCCCGCGCGTCGTCGCGACGTTCTTCCCGACCGCGAACGCCGACTCGTCGACCAGCGCCGGGCGGCCTTCGTTCTCGCGCGCGTCCTCGATCAGGTTCTGCAGGCCGCGCTGGAAGTTCGCGCCGCCGGTCTTCATCGTCTCCTCGAGGACATCGGGGTTGAACCACGGGACGTTGGTCGGGGACATCGCGTCGCAGAACTGCTTGGCGAAGAACTTCACCCGGCGCTTCGTCTCCTCGTCGACGCCTTCGGCGTGGTCGACCGCGTCGAGCACCGCTTTGGTCGAGAGCAGATACGCCTGCTTGAGCGCGTCGAGGTACGGGTTCGTCGACCACGCCGGGTTGGCGAAACGGCGGTCGCCCGGCTGCGGCTCCGCGATCGGCTTCCCGGGCGGCTTCGCGGTCGCGACGGCGTTCGCGTCGCCCTGCACCGCGTCGGCGAACGTCTTGGCGAGCTCGGCCTGCGCCTCGAGCAGCTTGCCGGGCGAGGTCATCATCGCTCGCCAGACCTCCATCGACATCGCGCCGACGCCCAGGGGATCGAACGGATTCTTCGCGCTCATAAGGGACCTCCGTAGTTCTACGGACGCGGGCGGACCACCCCGAGCGGTACCGTCGCGCCATGGACGCTATCACCGAGTTTCCCCGGTTGTCCGCCGCCGAGCCCGCCGACGACCCCGCGGTCTACGCGCGAAACGTCGAGAACTACATCGGGACGGTCCGCGTCCCGGTCGGGATCGCCGGACCGCTGGCGGTGCACGGCGGGGCCGCGCACGGCACCTACTACGTCCCGCTCGCGACGACCGAAGCGGCGCTCGTCGCCTCGTACAGCCGCGGCGCGCAGCTCCTGACCCGCGCCGGCGGCTGCACGGCGCGCGTCCTCGACGCGCGGATGCGCCGCGCGCCGGTGCTGCGCTTCGAGACGCTGCGCGAGTCGACGCTGGCCGCGCTGTGGGTCCGCGAGAACGGCGACGCGCTGCGCGCGGCCGCCGAGTCGACCTCGCGCCACGCGCGGCTGCTCGGCACGGAGACGATCGTCGAAGGCAACCACCTCTATCTCGACTGCGCGTTCGCGACCGGCGAAGCGGCCGGGCAGAACATGGTGACGCTCGCGACCGAGGCGCTCTGCGCCGAGCTGGTCGCGCGCCTGCCGGTCCGGCCGCGCTCGTTCGCGGTCGAGTCGAACGCCTCGGGCGACAAGAAGGCCGCCGCGCGCGCGATGCTCGCGACGCGCGGCCGGCGCGTCTGCGCCGAGGCGATCGTCCCGGCGGCGCTGCTCGAGGAGCGGCTGCGCGTGACGCCGGCCGCGCTCGATGCGTACTGGCGCACCGGCGCCGTCGCCGCGGCGATGACCGGGACGGTCGGGATGCAGGGGATGTACGCCAACGCGCTCGCCGCGTTCTATCTCGCGACCGGGCAGGACGTCGCGTGCGTCGCGGAGTCGGCGGTCGGGATCACGCGCTTCGAGCTCGCGCGCGACGGCGCGCTCTACGCGTCGGTGACGATGCCGAACGTGGTCGTCGCGACGGTCGGCGGCGGGACGGCGCTGCCGACGCAGCGCGCCGCGGCGCGGCTGCTCGCGCGCGAGGGCGAACCGCCGTGCGCCGACGCGCTCGCCGAGATCGTCGCGGCGACCGCGCTGGCCGGCGAGATCTCGCTCGTCGCCTCGCTGTGCGCGCAGGAGTTCGCCTGCGCGCATCGCCGCTTCGCGCGCGAGGGCGCGAACGCCGCGCGGGTGCCGGCATGAACCGCTGGCTGACCTACGCGCGCGAGCGCTTCCCGCTCGCGCAGAACGGCGCGCTGATCGCCGCGTTCAGCGGCTCGGCGATCGCGTTCTCCGCGCTCGCGCGCGGCGCGGACCGCTTCCCGGCCTGGCCGCTGCTCGCGGCGGGGTTCGCGTCCTCGTTCCTGACCTTCGCGCTGCTGCGGATCGCCGACGAGTTCAAGGACGCCGAGGAGGACGCGCGCTGGCGGCCGTACCGCCCGGTTCCGCGCGGCCTCGTGACGCTGCGCGAGCTCACGATTGCGGGCGCGATCTGCATGGCGCTGCAACTCGCCATCGCGCTCGCCGTCGACGTACGGCTCGTTCCGGGGCTGCTCGTCGTGTGGGCGTGGTTCGGGCTGATGAGCCGGGAGTTCTTCGCTCGGGCGTGGCTGCGCGCGCATCCGCTGGTGTACATCGTCTCGCATCTGGCGATCGTCCCGCTCGTCGACTGGTACGTCAGCTCGTTCGACTGGCTCGTCGCCGGCGCCGCGGCGCCGCACGCGCTCGTGTGGTTCCTCGCGGTGACGGCGGTGAACGGCTTCGTCGTCGAGGTGGGCCGCAAGATCCGCGCGCCGCGCGACGAGGAGCCCGGCGTCGAGACGTACACCGCGCTGTGGGGCCGCGCGCGCGCCACCGCGGTGTGGGCGGTCGCGATCGCGTGCAACGTCGCGCTCGCGACGCTCGCCGCGGCGCGCGTCGGCTTCGCGCACGTCGACGCGATCGTCTTCGGCGTGCTCGGCCTCACCGCGGCGGCGTGCGCGGTATGGTTCGTGCGCACCCGCCGGAGCGGCGCCGGACGCCGCATCGAGACGATGACCGGCGCCTGGACGCTCGGCTCGTACACGTTCCTCGGTCTCGTCCCGCTCGGAGTACACGTGCTGCGATGATCATGGCCACAACGCTCACCACGATGCGTGGAATCGTCTTCCCGGAGGACGTGGAAGCCGCCGACCGCACCCGCACCGGCGGCAAAGGCGCCGGCCTCGCCCGCCTGCGCGACGCCGGCTGCAACGTCCCGGCGTGGTTCGTCGTCACCGCGGAATGGACCGGCGACGGCGACGCGCTCGGCGCGGCTCTCGCGCGCCTAACCGCGGCCGACGTGCACGCCGCCGGCGTTCACCTCCCACAATGTCATCCCGAGCCGCCCCAATGTCATCCTGAGCTTGTCGAAGGATGCGCCGCAGCG
This sequence comes from Candidatus Elarobacter sp., assembly GCA_035488195.1. Classification (GTDB taxonomy): domain Bacteria; phylum Vulcanimicrobiota; class Vulcanimicrobiia; order Vulcanimicrobiales; family Vulcanimicrobiaceae; genus Vulcanimicrobium. The sequence goes on from DATHLL010000650.1 coordinate 15,385, forward strand.
GCGACGTTCGCCGTGCGGTCGTCGGCGTTGGTCGAAGACGGCGCGACGGCGTCGTTCGCCGGTCAGTTCGCGAGCCTGCTCTTCGTCCCGCGCGACGGCGTCGCCGACGCGATCCGCCGCGTCCGCGAGTCGGCATCCAACGA
>DATHLL010000651.1:0-9647 GCA_035488195.1 Candidatus Elarobacter sp.
CCGCGCACCGGCTCGGCGCGTCCCCGCCCCACGGCGGAGATGCCCTGCACCGATCCGCGCGACGTCACACGCCTCGGCGAAGCCTTCGACCTCACGACCACCGACATCCGCCAATGGGAACTGGAGCTGATCTGGAAAGCGGAGTGGCTCGGGCTGCTCCGGATCTCCTCACATGCCCGGCGGGCTGCGGATGACGACTCCATTCCCGAGGTGCGACGCGGCGGCGGCTGGCTTCGAGCGAAGGTCGGCTGGCGTCACCAGTATGTCGTCGCGACGGTACATACCTTATGATGGAGGAGTATGAGTATGCGGTCTGTGGAGATCAGCGAGACGTACACGCCGGGCAAGAATCTCGGTAAGACGAGAACGGTAACCGTCGACCGTATCCCGGCGGATGAAGTCACCTTTGACGGTATCACGGACACGCACGTCACCCTCGCAGTATTCGGGCGGACGCAAAGGCTGGTCCGTCGCGCGCTTCGCTCTAACGACTTACCGCATCAGCACATCACATACACGCCGTCGGACCGGTGCGGCGCCGGGGCGCGATCCGGGGTCGAGACGCCGGCGCGGCGCAAGAAACCGGCTCAGACGTCCTCGTCTTCCGGCGGCGAGATCAGATAACGCAGATACCGTCCCGGGGCGTTGAGGAAGTCGCGGGTGACGCGAACGTGTTCCAGGTCTTCGTACGGCGTCGGCGTGATGCGGTCGCCGTCGAAGACGAGGATCGTCGCGTCGGGGAATGCAGCGAGGATCGGCGAGTGGGTCGCGATGACGAACTGGGAGCCGCTGCGGACCGCATCGAGCAGCACGGTCAGCAGTGTCAGCACGCGGGTCGGCGAGAGCGGCGTTTCGGGCTCGTCGAGGAGGTAGAGCCCGCGCGGGAGGAGTTGCGCGCGGACGATGCCGAGGAACGTCTCGCCGTGCGAGCGCGCGTGCGGGTCGTCACCGTACCGCCGCGCGAGCGCGTGGCGCGAGTTGCGCGTGATGTTCGCGCCGAGGCGCCGGCGGAAATCGCCGGCCCGCTCGTCGCGCAGCATCGCGTCGGCCTCGGCGTCGATCTCCTTCATCTCGCGCTCGATCCGCTTGGTGAACCCGAAGGCGTCCTCGGCGCGGAAGAACACGCACGCGCGCGGGCGCCCGTGCTCCACGACGTCGAACGCGGCCGCGAGCCGCCGCGAGCCGGAGAGCGTCGCGTCCGCCTCGATCTCCTCGGCACCGGCGGCGCGCGCCTGCACCGCGACGGCCAGCGCCTCGAGCAGCGTCGACTTCCCGCAGCCGTTCTCGCCCATCAGGAACGTCACGGGCGCGGTGAACCGCAGCTCGCGCAGCGCCCGCAGCGCCGGAACGGTCCACGGAAACGCATCGTCGGTGCGCGCGCCGGGACGCCGCCGGAACGCCTCCAGAAACATCGAGGCGGTTCTCCCGGCGGCGTCCCGCGCGTTCCTGCGCGCTACCGCGCCGGCTGCGAGCCCTCCCGGCCGGACTGCACGACGACCGCGCCTTTGTTGGCGTGCCAGCGGATCGTCCCGCGCTCGAACCGCGTCTCGAGGCCGAAGCCGTCCGGCGCGGCGATCTCGTCGGTGAGCGGGTAGCCGAACCGCTTCACCCCGCCCTGCGCGAGGTACACCCGCCGGATCTCGCCGCGCACGTAGTGCGCGCCGGTGCGCGGCGAGGCGTAGATCGACGAGACGACGGTCGTCATCGCGTTCGGGTGCTTCGACTCGTCGCACATCGGGCGCAGGATCCGCGTCCCGACGGGAACGCTGACGATCCCGTACCCGCCGCCGGCGATCGCGGACGTGAAGTCCATGTGCGAACCGGCCGCGTCGTCGCGCGTGACCTTCTCGGCCGCGCGCCCCAGCATCCCCTGTGCACCGCCGAGATGCCGCCACCGGTACGCGATCGCGCTCACCGGCTCGTTCGGCGCGATCATCTTCTTCATCCCTTTCGGGACGAGCCCGTAGACCTGGAACAGGTTGAAGCTCGGCAGGAAGACGCGTCCGTCCGCGATCGTCGGCGCGTTGAACTTCGCGAACGGCACGGCGGTCGCGTCGTTGTGCCAGATCACGTGCAGGTTCGTCGCGTCGAACGCGTAGAGCAGCGCCGGCGTCGGCGGTCCCATCATGCTGTTGAGCTGCTGCACGACCGTCCACACGATCCCGTTCGACGTGCCGTTCGCGGAGACGGACGAGAACCCGCCGGGCATCCCGTCGTGCGCGGGCCGCACCGTCGCGACGAACGCCGGCGTCGGGTTCACCGTCCCGGTCGAGACGTCGTAGGCGAACGCCTTGAGATAGTCTTTCTCCGGCATCTTGTAGATCATCCCGTGCGTCGCGTCGGTCTGCCAGTACACGGGCCCGGCGTGAATGTTCGGACCGAACGACTCGCCGTTGATGTACCAGCTCGGCGGAACCGAGCACGGCTGGTCTTGGTACGCGACGCCGAACACGGAAGCGCCGGGCGGGCACTGCGTCGGCCACGCGATCGGCGTGTTGTACGGATACGGCGTCGGCCCGACGTGGAACGTGTTGTAGAACGCCTGGAACGACGTCGTCCCCGTCTGCAAGTCGCTCTGCGGCAGCACGAAGAACGAGCCGTCCTTCCCGCCGCCGATCACCTTCCCGCCCGGCAGCAGCATCGGCCCGCCGGCGCCGAGATCGGTGTCGCCGACCTGCAGCGTCTTCGCCGTCGAGGGCTGGAAGCGCGCCGCGAACGACAGTGACGACGTGCCCGCCTTCAGCTTGACGAACGAGTCTGCGTTTGCCAGCACCGGACCGCCGCTGCCGGTGTTCGGGTCGTTCCCGGTCTCGAGGAAGATCGAGCCGTCGGCGCTTCCCGCGAGGCCGTTCCCCGAGGCCCAGATCCCCATCATCCCTTCCGCCGGCGTCAGCGCGACGCTGAACGCGCCGGCCGGCGTCAGATCGGTGCCGTGATAGCCGATCACCCAGCCGCGGTAGAGCGGACCGTTGCAGCGGCTGCTGTCGTCGCACGAGTACGTGCCGTAGCCGAGATACACGTTGCCGTTCAGCAGCAGCAAGCCCGGACGCTGCCGCTGGCAGGCCGCATTGAACCGCTGCACCTGGTCGCCGGAGCCGAACGAGGCGCTCACTTTGACGGCGGGGACCACGTCGGTGCCGGTCGTGATGTCGAGCGCGTGCAGGTAGTCGTTCCCGAGCCCGTCGCTGCCGTTCTTGTCGTCGCGTGCGACGACGTAGATGCGGCCGGCGGAGACGTCGATCACCGGCGTGCTGGTCACGCCGACGACCGCCGGGTTCGTCTCGTCGCAGATATCGCCGTGGTGCGGCGTGCCGAGCACCGTCCGCCAGATCGCCTTCGAGGAGTCGCCGTTCGGGCCGACGGTGTCCGGCGACGTGTCGTCGGCGTCGAACGCGTAGACGACGTCCTGAGCGGTCGCGACGAAGACGAGGTTCTTCAGCCCGCTCGCCGTCTTCACGCCGTGCACGTAGAGCGGCTGCGCCAGCATCGTGCCGAGCACGGCGCGCTCGTAGAGCAGCCCGAAGCCCGGGCCGCCGACGCTCGCCGGCGTGAGCGCGGTCTCGGCGAGCTGCGCGCCCTGGCGGGCGTTGTCGTTGTGCTGCGTCACCACGTTCTGCTTGAAGCAGTTGACGGTCACCGCGTTCGAGACCGGGCTGACGATGCTGCCGATGTACTGCACCGCGGTGATCTTGTCGCCGGTCGCCGCGAGGTTCGGCGGCGCGAACCAGATCGTCACGTCGCCGGGTCCCGCGCCGCCGTAGCCGACGATCGCGCCGTTCCGGAACAGCACGACGTTCGCGTTGATCGTCGTCCCGCGCACGACCGCGCGGTGGTCCTTCGGACAGATCGGCGCGAGCACGATCGGCGCGGGCAGCTTCTTCACCGGCGGCTGCGGCTTCGAGACGGGACCGTGATGGCACAGCGACTGCCGCGCCGAGATCATCGATCCGGCGCCGACCGGTGCGGTCAAGCCTTGCCAGTTCGTCGCGCCGGTCGCGTAGCCGGACCCGTCGGCGACCGCGTTGTCGAAGACCTCGAGCAGCGCGCCGGTGTAGAGGCCGTGCGCGGTGACCGCATCGTTCCCGAGGACGGGCGGATCGAGCGACGGCGTCGCGATCGGCATCGGCTCGGGGAGCACCGCGACCGGCGCGGAGGACGCGCTCGTCACCGCGCACGCCGTCTGCGTCGCGGTGACGTGATGCCCGGCGACCAGCGGCGAGGTGAACGCGGGCGTCCAGTCGTTGCCCCAGTCGTTCGGCGTGAAGCCGCTGCCGATCGACGAGCTCGCCTCGACGTCGCGCACGTCGACCGTCACGCCGGAGACGAGTCCGTGGACCGGAACGATGCGGCCGCAGGCGTAGATGACGTGGTCGATCGTGGGCGCGTTGAGTGAGGTCGGCGCGGCACCGACCGTCGTGGCGGGGTTCGTCGGCGCGCTCGTCTCGCCGTTGACCGTCTGCGTCGCGGCGAGCTTGTCGCCGAGCGTCAGCGCGGGGACCGAGAACGTGGTGAAGCCGAACTTCGGCGTCTGCGTCCCGGCCAGCGCCATGTTGCGGTAGAGCTTCACCGTCGCTTTCGGGATGAAGCCGCCGACCTCGACGTGCTTCGAGCACCCGTCGACCGCGCCGACGGCGGGCGGCGAGAGGTGCCCTTTCGGCGGGAACTGATCGTTGATCCGCGGCCCGTCGGCGAGCGCCGCGAGCGGAAGCCCGGTCAGCGCGGCAGCGACCAGAGCCAGGGCACAAGAGCGCAGCGTAGCCATCGAACGGCTCCCCTCGACGTGCAGCCCGATAGCCCGTGTACGCTACCGTACGCCGTGAGCGAGCCGCTGTCAAGCGAACGCCGGTCTCAGCCCTTCCCTCCGCGAGCGCGCGGCGCCAGGAACGATCCGACGATCCCGCGCCGGAACAGCAGGATGCACAGCGCGAAGATCGCGCCCATCACGAGGTTCGTCTCCTCGCCGATCGGCGTCTTCGAGACGAAGTACTCGAGCAGTTGGAAGAGCGCCGCGCCGACGATCGGGCCGACGACCGTCCCGATCCCGCCGAGGACGGTCATCATCACGACCGCGCCGCTCGTGTGCCAGTCGACCATCTCCAGCCCGGCCAGATGGTTGCCGACCGCGTACAGCGCGCCGGCGAAGCCCGCCAAACCGCCGGAGATCGTGAACACGGCGACCTTGTAGCGGTTGACGCGGTACCCGAGCGCGATCGCGCGCGGCTCGTTCTCGCGCATCGCCTGCAGCACCCCGCCGAACGGCGAGCGCGTCACGCGCAGCGCGAGCCAGATCCCGAGCGCGACGACCGCGAAGGTGATGTAGTAGTAGACGAGGTCGTTCTCGACCGGGATCCCGAGCAGCCGCCCGCGCGCGCCGAGGTTCAGCCCGTTGTCGCCGCCCGTCAGATCGACGAACTGCACCGCGAGGAAGTACTGGATCTGCGCGACCGCGAGCGTCACCATCGCGAAGTAGATCCCGGCGCGGCGCACCGCGAGCATCCCGACCAGCGCGGCGGCGACCAGGGCGTAGGCGACCCCGAGCGCGATCGCGATCGCGACGTCGGCGTGCGTGCGCGCGATGACGATCGAGGCGACGTACCCGCCGCCGCCCCAGAACAGCGCCTGCCCGAACGAGAGCAGTCCGACGTACCCGAACAGCAGGTCGAACGAGACGGCGAACAGCGCGAAGCACAGCAGGTCGATCCCGACGACCGGATAGATCAGCTTCGGCAGGACGAGGCCGACGACCAGCAGCACGAGCGCGAACGCCGCGATGCGGTCGCGGCCGAGCGCGCGGATCAATGCCCCTCCGCGCGGCCGAACAGGCCGGCCGGCCGGAACACGATCACGATCACCATCATGATGAAGATCAGCGTGGTCGAGATCGGCGGGTAGACCACGACGCCGATCGCCTGGATCAGCCCGAGCGCGAACCCCGCGACGATCGAGCCGACGATCGAGCCCAGCCCGCCGATCACGACGATCGCGAAGGTGTAGATGATGATCGCGTCGCCCATGTTCGGCTGCACGTTCGTGGTCGGCGCGGCCAGCACGCCGGCCAGCGCCGCCATCCCGACCCCGACCCCGAACGTCACGGTGACCAGCCTTCGCACGTCGATCCCGAGCGCGCGCGTGATCACCGGGTTCTCGGTCGCCGCCCGGATCCGGGCGCCGACCGCGGTCCGCTCGATAACGTACCAGGTCGCGAGGCAGACGGCGAGCGCGACGGCGATCACGAACAGCTTGTAGGTCGGGTAGAGCGTGAAGCCGAGATTGGTCGCGCCGTTCAGCGCGTCCGGCGTCCCGTACGGCGAGCCGAGCGGTCCCGCGATCAGCCGCATCAGGTCCTCGAGCACCAGCACGATCGCGAAGGTCAGCAGCAGGTTGTAGATCGGGTCGAGACCGTACAGCCGGCGCAGCAGCGTCGTCTCGATCAGCACGCCGAACAGCCCGACGGCGAGCGGCGCGAGGACCAGCATCGGGAAGAACGGGACGTGCAGGAGCTGCGCGCCGTAGTACGTCGCGAACGCGCCGAGCATGTACATGGTGCCGTGCGCGAAGTTCACCACGCGCAGCATCCCGAAGATCACCGAAAGCCCCAGCGCGAGCAGCGCGTAGAACGCGCCGCTCGCGAGCCCGTTGAATACCTGCGTGAGCAGGTAGTCCGGGCTCAGGCTACCAGTCCTTCTTGCACGGCGACTGCGACTCGGGACGGAACGCGCGGCCCGGCGGCATCACTTGGACGATCTTGAACCACGCGTGCGGCTCTTTGATCTGGCTCTTCGGCAGCACGTCGACGACGTACATGTCGTGCAGCACGCGGTGGTCGCGCGCGCGCCACTCGCCGCCGTGCGCGTAGAAGTCGTTGAACTGGCGGCCGTCCAGGTACTTCTGGATCGCGTCCGCGTCGGTCGTCCCGGTCGCCTTGACCGCGTTCAGCCACTGCGTGGTCGCCGAATAATCGGCGGCCTGGATGTCGGTCGGGCGCAGGCCGTGCATCCGCTTCGCGTACTTGTCGGCCCACGCGCGCGCCGCTTTGTCCTCGTTCCAGTACCACGACGTCGTGATGCGCGAGCCCTCGAACACGTCGGGCAGCGCGTCGACGTCGGAGAGGAACAGCAGGCCGACCGCGATCTTCATCTGCTTGTCGAGCCCGAACTGCTTGGCGGCCTTCATGCTGTTCACCGTGTCGGCGCCCGCGTTGAGCAGCCCGAGCACGTCGGGATGCGCGTTCTTCGCGGCCAGCATGTACGACGAGAAGTCCGTCGTCCCGGCCGGCATGAGGCTCTGGCCGATGAACTCGCCGCCCTTCTGCTTGATGCCGTCGGTGAAGTCGGCCAGCATCGACTTGCCGAACGCGTAGTCGGGGACGATGCCGTACCACTTCTTCCCGCCGCTCGCCGCGATGTTCGTCCCGGTCGAGTGGCCGAGCGCGTAGGTGTCGTACGCGTAGTGATAGGTGTAGCGGTTGCACGCGACGCCGGTCAGATCCGAGGTGCCGCCGCCGGTCACGATCGCGAGCCGGTGCTTCTCCTTCGCGACGGCGGCCACGGCGAGCGCGACGCCGGAGTTCGTCATGTCGAGGGCGAGCACGGTGCCGGAGTCGAACGCCTCGCGGGCCTTCGTGCCGCCGATGTCACCCTTGTTCCGGTGGTCGGCGAAGTCGACCACGATCGGCCGCCCGAGGACCTTGCCGCCGAAGTCCTCGACGGCCATCTTCGTCGCCTCGACCGCGCCCTGCCCCGCCAGACCGGCGTAGATCCCGCTCATGTCGGTGATGACGGTGATCTTCACCGGACCGGTGTCGGCGGCGCGGACGGGCGGGACGGTGAACGACGATGCGAGCAGCGCGACGGCTAGCGCTGCCCGGAGCGAACGGGAAAGACGCATCGGACCAACCTCGTGGGCGGGGAAGGTGACGAGAAGTTGGGCGGACGTTACGCATCGCGGTCGTCGTTCCTCCGAGCGACCGAACGAATCGCCGGTTCCGGGGAACGAGGTCGCCGATGTCCCGACCGATCGAAGACTACGCGCTCATCGGCGACACGCGCACCGCCGCCCTCGTCTGCCGTGACGGCTCGATCGACTGGCTGTGCCTGCCGCGTTTCGACTCGGGCGCCTGCTTCGCGAAGCTCGTCGGCGGCCCGGAGAACGGCTCCTGGACGCTGGCGCCCAAAGGCGAGGCGCGGGTCGTCGACCGGCGCTACCGCAAGGACAGCCTGCTCCTCGAGACCGTTTGGGAGACCGCGGACGGCGGGCGCGTCCGGGTCGTCGACGGGATGCTGCCGGCGAGCGACGTCCCGCGGGTGGTGCGCCACGTCGTCGGCGAGCGCGGCCGCGTCGCGATGCACACCTGCGTCTCGATCCGCTTCGACTACGGCCGCGTCGTACCGTGGCTCCGCCGCTCCTCCGGGACGCTCGTCGCCTGCGCCGGGCCCGACGCGGTCGCGCTGTACGGCGACGTCGAGCTCGACTGCGGCGACGAGAACACGCTGACCGAGTTCACGGTGACCGAGAACAGCCGGACGAGCTTCGAGCTGGTCTACTTTCCTTCGTACGACCAGCAGCCGGGGCCGACCGACGTGCTCTCGGCGATGCGCCGGACCGACGCGTTCTGGCGCGAGTGGGCCGCGACGTGCAAGTACGACGGGCCGTGGCGCGAGATGGTGATGCGCTCGCTGCTCACGCTCAAGGCGCTCACCGACGCGAAGACCGGCGCGGTCCTCGCCGCGCCGACGACCTCGCTCCCGGAACAGCTCGGCGGCGTGCGCAACTGGGACTACCGCTACTGCTGGCTGCGCGACGCGACGTTCGTGCTGGTCGCGCTGCTGAACGCGGGCTACGAGGAAGAGGCGTTCGCGTGGCGCGCGTGGCTGCTGCGCGCGGTCGCCGGCAACCCCCGCGAGCTGCAGATCCTCTACGGCTTGCGCGGCGAGCGGCGCCTTCCGGAGTTCGAGGCGCCCTGGCTTCCGGGCTACGCGAACTCGCGGCCGGTGCGCATCGGCAACGCCGCCGCCGAGCAGCTCCAGCTCGACGTCTACGGCGAGATCGCCGACGTGATGTTCCAAGCGCACCGCGCCGGGCTGCCGCCCGACACCGACGAGTGGGACCTCACCAAAGCGGTGGTCGAGGCGGTCGAGGAGCGCTGGCAGCAGCCGGACCGCGGGCTGTGGGAGGTGCGCGGCCCGTGCCGTCCGTTCGTGCACTCGCGCGTGCTGGCGTGGGTCGCGCTCGACCGCGCGATCTCGGCGATCGAGCAGTACGGGCTGCACGGCCCGCTCGACCGGTGGCGCGCGCTGCGGCAGCGGATCCACGATCAGGTGTGCGAGAAAGGCTACGACCCGAAGCGCGAGACGTTCACGCAGTACTACGGCTCGCGCGAGCTCGACGCCGCGACGCTGCTCATCCCACAGGTCGGCTTTCTCAAGCCCGACGATCCGCGCATGATCGGGACGGTGCGCGCAATCGAGCGCGAGCTGCTGGTCGACGGGTTCGTGATGCGCTACACGCGCACGTCGGAGGAGACCGACGGGCTGCCCGGCGGTGAAGGCGCCTTCTACGCGTGCGGCTTCTGGCTCGTCGACAACTACGTGCTGCAAGGCCGGCATGAGGACGCGCGAAAACTGTTCGAGCACCTGATCGGCACCGCG
>DATHLL010000652.1:0-6633 GCA_035488195.1 Candidatus Elarobacter sp.
ATCGCGCACGAGCTGTACCATCACCGCGAGGCGATCGGGGAGATTCCGCGCGTCCGCGATCGCGCGGCGCGCGAGGCGGCGGCGGACGCGTACGCCGACGCGCTGCTGCGCACGCGCTCGATGCCGGGCCGCGCCGCGAGCGGAGGCTGACGGTGCGCTACGTCGCGGGGATCGACGGCGGGCAGTCGTCGACCAGCGCGGTCGTCGTCGACGAGAACGGCACGGTCGTGGGGCGCGGCACCGCCGGTCCGGCCGATCACGTCGACGAGCCTCCCGGGTCGCGCAAGTGCGCCGAGGCGAGCGCCGCCGCGGTCGCGCGCGCGCTCGACGCGGCGGGGCTTCCGCGCGGCACGCAGTTCGAGGCCGTGCGGATCGGGCTCTCGGGCTACGACGGTCACTTCGACGGCGCGCAGCCGGCGTTCGCGGCACGCAGCGTCCGGATGCTGCACGATGCGCCGATCGCGCTGGCGGGTGCGGTCGGGACGCGTCCCGCCGTCGTCGTCATCGCGGGGACGGGCTCGGTCGCGTACGGCGAGGACGGCGCGGGGACGGCGGTGCGCGCCGGCGGCTGGGGCTATCTCTTCGGCGACGCCGGCAGCGCGTTCGCGGTCGCGCGCGACGCGCTCGCGCGCGCGATGGCCGCGGACGACCGCGGCTCGGCGAGCCCGCTCGGCGAGGCGGCGCTCGCGTTCTTCGACCGGCGCGATCTGCGCGAGCTCGCTACGGCGGCGCTGCTCGGCCGTCTCTCGCGCGCGAAGATCGCGACGTTCGCGCGCGTCGTGCACGACGCCGCGCGTCTGGGCGACCGGGACGCCGCCGCGATCGTCGACGACGCGGCCGCGGCGCTCGCCGAGCTCGCGGCGAACGCGATCGCGCGCTTGAACCTCGACGGCGCGAACGTGCCGGTCGCCTTCAGCGGCGGCGCGTTCGCGAGCGAGCCGTTCTTCGCGCGGACGCGTGACCGCTTGCGCGCGCTCGCGCCGAACGCCGCCGCCGTGCAGCCGCGCTACGATCCCGCCGTCGGCGCGGCGCTGCTCGCGTTCGCGGACGCGGAGCTCCCGGTCCCCTCGCGCATCAGCGAGCGATGAACGGACCGCCGCGCGCGCACGCGATCCTCGAGCGTCTGCGCGGCGGCCTGATCGTCTCGGTGCAAGCCGAGGCCGATTCGCCGCTGAACGCGCCCGACGCGATCGCGCTGCTCAGCCGCGTCGCGGTCGCGAACGGCGCGGCCGGGATCCGCGCCGAAGGGCTCGCGCGGCTCGGCGCGGTGCGCCGCGCGGTGGACGTGCCGATCGTCGGCATCGTCAAGCGAGCCTACGCGGGGTTCGAGCCGTACATCACCGCGAGCGAGCGCGAGATCGCCGAGGTCGCCGCGAGCGGCGCCGAGATCATCGCCTTCGACGCGACCGCACGGCCGCGGCCCGGCGGCCGCGACGCCGCCGCGGTGGTCGCGGCGATCCACGCGCGCGGCGCGCTCGCGATGGCGGACTGCGCGACGGACGAAGACGTCTGGCGCGCCGCGGCGGCGGGCGCTGACGCCGTCGCGACGACGCTCTGCGGCTACACCGAGCAGACGCGCGGCACCCCGCTCCCGGCGCTCGCCTTGCTGCGCGCGTGCGCGGCGAGCGGCGTCTTCGCGATCTGCGAAGGCGGCGTCGCCTCGCCGGACGACGTCCGCGCGGCGTTCGCGGCGGGCGCGAACGCCGTCGTCGCCGGCACCGCGCTCACGAACGTCGACGTCCTCGTTCGCCGCTTCGCCGCGGCCGCGCCGCGCGCCGGATAGCACGCACCGGATAGCACGCAACTGTACACGGGCGCCGAGGCCCGCCCGGATGCGGCGCGAACGGGTCGGGTGATGCGCCGGGTTCTCGCGATCGCTGCGATGTTTGTCGCCGTTCTCGTTCTGCTCGCGCCGTCGCGCGTCTGCGCGCAGACGGCGCCTTCGGAGCTGGAAGTGCGCGTCACCGACGCGGCCGGAAAGCCGCTCGGCGACGCGCGCGTCTTCCTGAGCGGCGGCCCCGGCGTCGTCACCTCGGCGCTGACGCCGCGCGACGGCGTGATCCGGTTCGCCGACGTGCAGAGCGGTCTGTACGCGATCCGCGTCGCGCTTTCGGGCTACGACGGCGTCGACGTGAACGACGTCGAGATCTTGCCCGGGCGGCGGAAGATCGTCGAGGTCACGCTCTCGCGCCTCGCGGAGATCGGGCGCGTGCAGGCGCGGCCGCCGGTCTCGGTCACGAGCGTCGACGTCGACGAAGGCAACCCGGTTCGCCGCGTCTCGGAGAATCTCGCCGACGCGCTCGACAAGCTCGCGGGCGTCAGCGTGATCCAGGCCCCGCAGACCGGAACGCTGACGATCTCGCTCCGCAACCAGGACCCCTCGGCGACGCTCGCGACCGCGGGCGGCGCGCCGCTCGCCGGCGGCGCGGCGGGCGCGCTGCAGTCGGTCGCCGCCGATCTTTCGAGCGGCGTGAGCGTCGACACCGGGAACACCATCGCGAACCTGGGCGGCTCGGTCAACTTTCGCACGCTCGAGCCGACGAAGACCTGGCAGTCGCAGCTCTCGCTCGGTTACGGCTCGTACGAGCGCAGCAGCGCCGCGTTCTCGCTCAGCGGCGGCTACAAGAAGCTCGGCGTCGCGGTGCAGCACGCGGTGCGCGGCGACGACGACCGCCTCACCGGGCTGACGTTCGCCGACACCAGCGGCCCGGCGTACGCGCACGACGGTGCGAGCGACCGATACGGCGATTTCCTCAAGCTGCGCTATTCGACCGGACCGCGGCTGACGGTCAGCACGGCGTATCTCGGCGGCCATACGCGCTCGGGGCTCGACTGCTTCGACTTCGTGACGAACGTGCCGTGCGGATACGGACCGGGCAACGAGCTGCGAAGCGACGTGCACCAGATCAACGCCGGGCTGAACGCGCAGATCGGCAACGTCGCGCTGTTCGGCGGCGTCAACGCGAACGCGTATCACTCGTTCGTCGACGAGGCGAACCGCTCGGTCTCGGGCGTCCCCGAGCCGTTCGTCCAGGCGCTGCGCTCGCAAGGGAACGGGTTCTACTCGTACGCGCGCGTCGCGGTCCGCCGCCACACCTTCGCGCTCGTGCTCGGCGACTTCACCGGCTTCACGACCACGCAGTCGGCGGGTGCGTTCCAGGGCGCCGGCTCGTACGCGTACCGCTACGGCTACTCGGCGCTCTCCGACGAGCTCAAGATGTCGGACCGCTGGACCGCGAACGCCGGGATCGGCACGAACAGCAACGCCGCCTCGACGAGCGGTTCGGCGTACGCCGGAATCACGCTGCGCCCGTCGCGCCAGGAGACGCTCGCGTTCTCCGTCGGCGCGGGCGGGGACAGCGCCGGGGCGTCGTCGTCGTCGCCCTTCGGCGAGCCCGCGAACGGAACGTTCAACTGCGCCGCCGGCGAGGTGCGCGTCTCCGGGCCGGGCAGCCCCGCGGTCGCGAGCAGCGAGACCTCGTACGAGCTCGACTACGACCGCCGCGGGAAGCGCGGGACGGTCCACGCCGATGCATACGACCGGTTCGACCGCGGCAGCACGCTGCAAGCGCAGTTTCCGCTGCTCGGCCTCCCGCCCGATCAGATCCCGCCCGGCTACGTCGATGCGATCGGCGCGCTGTGGGGCTCGAGCGCGATCTGCGGCGGCCGCCCGTTCGACCCCGCCCGCATCTACGTCGCCGACCAGATCGCCGGCCCGGCCGTGCGGTACCGCGGCTTCGACGTCAGCGGCCAGGTCGTGCTCGGCCGTCAGACCGTCGCGCTGCCGACCTACTCCGTGAACGGCGCGGTCCTGGAGTCCGCCGACCCCCGGCTGCTGGTCCCGGGCAGCCCGTACTTCGTCGGCGCGCAGCTTCCGTTCAGGCCGCTGCACCGCGCCGGGCTGACGCTCGACACGCGCCAGCCGCGCGGCAACCTCGAGTACATCGTCGACGGCCGCTGGACGTCGGCGAACAACAACGCCGCGCTGACCTCGTACGTGATCGTTTCGGCAGGTGCGACCTGGCAAGCGTCGCGCGGCCGGCTCACCCTGCTCGCGACGAACCTCTTCAACAGCGACACCGGGCTCTTCGCGACCGGCGAGTTCGCGCAGCCGCTCGCGCTGCGCGGCGGCGGGACGTACGTCCCCGTCCCGACGCTGCTCCCGCCGCGCACGTACACGCTCCTCTACAGCGTGCGGGCGGGCCGCCTGAAGTAGCCCGCGGCGAGCGAGCGAGCGCGCGCATCCGATAGAAGTCCTCGCTCGCGGTTCACAAGAACTTCATAGTAGGAAGTCGTGCGGACCCCGGCGGCGAAAGCGCCGCGCGCGGGACCCTACCCCGGTGGGGAAAGCACGTCAGAGAGGATCAGGTTGGCACAGCGCGTCGTCAAGCCCAAGACGAACCTCGGCCCGGGGTTCTGGCCCGTCACCGCCTTCATCGCCGTCATCTCGGCGATCATGGTCTATCTCGTGTGGACCAGCCCGCTCCCGATCGGGCTGATCCAGGCCGGCGCCCCGGCCGACTCGACCGACGACCTGTTCCGCTTCCTCGGCGCGGTCGCCGCGGTGATCTTCAACATCGTGGTGATCTACACGGTCTACTTCGGGATCGTGTTCGCGCGCCCGAAGAACGCGCCGCCCAACACGATCGGGGTCCAGATCCACGACGCGCCGGTGCTCGAGTTCTGGTGGACCGCGATCCCGACGATCCTGGTCATCATCCTCTCGATCTACTCGGTGAAGATCTGGGCCGATCTGCAGAACACGCAGGGCGACGTCCTCACCGTCGAGGCGATCGGCTACCAGTTCGGCTTCATGTTCCGGTACCCGAAGCTCGCGACGCCGGTGCAGAACGAGCTCCACCTCCCGCTCGACACGCCGACGACGATCCACATCACCTCGCGCGACGTGATCCACGGCTTCTGGATCCCGGAGTTCCGCAACAAGGCCGACATGGTGCCCGGGCTGATCACGACGATCCGCGTGACGCCGAAGGTCGCCGGCCGCTACCGCATCGTCTGCACCGAGTTCTGCGGCGTGCTGCACGGCGGGATGAAAGCCGTCGCGGTCGTCGAGAGCCAGCAAGACTTCGCGAAGTGGTTCCGCGCGCAGGGCGGCGGCGGGACGGGCGGCGGCGGAAGCGCCGCGGGCGGCGGCGGCGCGAGCGGGATCCCGATCGCGCAGGGCAAGGCCGACGCCGGCCAGACGCTCTTCGGGCAGAAGTGCAGCGCGTGCCACTCGACCGGGCCGTTCGACCAGAAGCAGGTCGGGCCGGGGCTCGGGCACATCTTCAGCGACCCCGCGCATCCGAAGCTCGTCAACGGGAAGCCGCCGACGCCGGACGACGTCGCGGCGATCATCCACGACGGTTACCAGGGCGACATGGGCGTGATGCCCAGCGCGCAGGTCAACCAGCTCTCGAACGGCGACATCGCGAACCTGGTCGCCTACCTCGCCAGCCTCTCGAAGAAGTAACGGAGATTCAGTCGATGGCGACCGTCGCCCCCGGAGTCCAGACCGGCCCTTACCACGCCGTGCTCGACCACATCCATCCCGAGCCGACCAGCTTCATCCGGAAGTACATCTTCTCGATCGACGCCAAGGTGATCGGGATCCAGTACATGATCACCGGCGCGATCTTCTTCGCGATCTCGGGGTTCCTGGCCGAGCTGATCCGCACTCAGCTCCTCTCGCCGAACGGCGCGATCGTCAGCCCGGCGACGTACAACTCGATCTACTCGATGCACGGTTCGTCGATGGTCTGGTTCGTCGTCATCCCGCTCTTGACGGGCGCGTTCGGAAACTTCGTGATGCCGATGCAGATCGGCGCGCGCGACGTCGCCTTCCCGTGGCTGAACCTGGTCGCGTTCTGGATCTTCCCGGTCGCCGGCGTGATTCTGTTCAGCTCGTTCTTGATCGGGGCACCGGACGCCGGCTGGACGGAGTATCCGCCGATCTCGCTGCTCGGGCCGCCGGGGACGAACCTGTGGGCCATCGCCGTCTTCCTGATCGGCGTGAGCTCGACGATGACCGGGATCAACTTCCTGGTGACGATCTTCAAGATGCGCGCCCCGGGGATGACCTTCACCCGGATGCCGCTCTTCGTGTGGGCGCAGTTCGCGACCGCGCCGCTCTCGTTCATCGCGACGACGGCGCTCGGCGCCGCGCTCGCCGCGCTGTTCATCGAGCGCGTCTTCGGCGTCCCGTTCTACGACCCCAAGCGCGGCGGCTCGCCGGTGCTCTGGCAGCACATGTTCTGGTTCTACTCGCACCCGGCCGTCTACATCATGATCATCCCGGGGTTCGGGATCATCTCCGAAGTGCTGCCGACGTTCGCGCGCAAGCCGATCTTCGGCTACAAGATGATCGCGTTCAGCTCGGTCGCGATCTCGCTGCTGAGCTTCTCGGTGTGGGCGCACCACATGTTCACGTCGGGCATGGCGCCGTGGCTGCAGCTGCCGTTCATGATCATCACGATGGTGATCGCGATCCCGACGGGCGTGAAGATCTTCTCGTGGATGGCCACGCTCTGGGGCGGCTCGATCAACTGGAGGACGCCGGCGCTCTACGCGGCGGGTTTCCTCATCACGTTCACGTACGGCGGCCTGACCGGATTCTTCTTGGCCGCGGTGCCC
>DATHLL010000653.1:0-8860 GCA_035488195.1 Candidatus Elarobacter sp.
CCGGAGCGGGCCCGTCCGCGACCGCGTCCTCATGCAGCGCCTCGACGACGCGCCGCTTGCCTTCGGCGATGTCGCGCGTCGACTCGACGAGCCCGTCGGTAAAGAACACCGCCAGCGCCCCCGCCGGCAGCACCACCGTCGATGCGGGCGGCTGCGGTCCGTCGCGCAAGCCGAGCGGCAACCCGCGCCCCGGCAACTGCCGGATCGTCCCGTCGGGCGCGCGCACGATCGGCGTCGGATGCCCGGCCGTCGCATACGTCAGCGTCCGCGCCGCGGGATCGAGCACGCCGACCAGCGCCGTCACGATCGCATCGGGATGCGCGCGCCGCAGCACGCGATCGGCCGCGTCGAGCAGACGCACCGGATCCGGCTCGTACGTCGCGAGCGCCTCGATCGCTTGGCGCATCCGCCCCATGATCACCGCCGCGGTGAGCCCGCGCCCCGTGACGTCGCCGATCGAGACGACGACCCGCCCGTCGCCGAGCGCGATCGCGTCGTACCAGTCGCCGCCGATCTCCGCCTCGGTCGCGCCGGGATAGTAGACCGCGTCGAACGCGAGCCCCGCGACCTTCGGCAGCACCGCCGGGAGCATCGCGCGCTGCAGCGTCACCGCGACGCGGTGCTCGCGCTCGTAGAGCTGCGCGTTCTCGATCGCGACCGCCGCGCGCGAGACGAGCTCCTCGAACAGCGCGACCTCGTCGGGCGAGAACGGCGCGTTCGCGCGCACCGTCACCGCGCCGAGCTCCGCGTCGCGGTACCGCATCGGGACGCGCAGCGCCGCCGCGTCCGCGGGCAGCGGGCTCCGCCGCCGCACGACCGCGCGACTCGGATGCAGCGCGATCGTCGCCTCGCCGGCGAGCTCGTCGGCGAGCAGATCGGCGAACCGCCCCAGCAGCGCGTCGAGATCGAGCGATCCGCTCAGCACCTCGCTCGCGCGCGCCAGCACGCGATAGCGCGTCTCCGCGGCTTTGCGCTCCGTGATGTCCGTGACCATCCCCAGCGATCCGGTGTACGCGCCGCGCGCGTCGTAGAGCGGGTTCGAGGCGACCATCACGCACACGACCCGCCCGTCCTTGTGCATCAGCCGCGACTCTCCGCGATATCCCTCGCCGGCGAAATGCCGCTCGAGCGCGCGCCGCGCCGCGGCGCGCCCGCCCGGCTCGATGAAGTCGAACAAGCTCCGCCCGTACATCTCGTCGGGGTCGTAACCGAGGATCTCGGTCAGCCGCGGGTTGACGTAGCGCGTCCGCCGCTCGGCGTCGACGATCCAGACGCCTTCCTGCGCCGTCTCGATGATCCCGCGGTAGCGCGCCTCGCTGGCGGCGAGATCGCGGTACAGCCGCGCGTTCGCGAGCGCGACGGCGGCGCGCCGCGCGACCTCTTCCGCGTCGTCGATGTCCGCTTGCGAGAAGCTGCGCCCGGTCCCGCGCGCCGCGCCGAACGTCAGCACGCCGATCCGCTCGCCGGCCGCGATCATCGGCACGTACGCGATCGACGCCATCGGCAGCGTGCGCGCGAACGCGTAGTGCTCCTCGCTCCACGTCGTCTCGCGCACCCAGGCCTCGTCGCAGACCGGGACGATGTGCGGCCTCCCGCTCGTCAGCACCAGGTTGATCGGATGGCGGACCGCGTGCGGCGGCGGCGCGAACGTCGCGAACGGCGCGGGATCGCTCGCGAGACGCCCCGGCTCGACCGCCGCGCGCCGCAGCCGCCCGTCCTCGCCGAAGACGTCGAGGAACGCGAAGTCGGCGAAGTCCTCGCACATCGCCGAGACGACGGTGCGCGCCGTCCGCTCGAACTCGAGCGACTCGGCGAACGCGACGCCGAGCCGGTCGAGGATCGCGCGGCGCTGCGCCGCGCGGTAGCGCTCGTCGCTCGGGACGACGGTCCCGTACCAGTACGCGACCTCGCCGGTGACGTCCGGCGCGGGGACGGCGTGCGAGACGACCCAGCGGTACTCGCCGTCCCGGTCGCGCACGCGGAACTCCTCGCGGAATGTCCGCACGCTCGCGATCGCGGCCAGCCACGTGTCGACGACGCGCGCGGCGTCGTCGGGGTGCACGACCTCCGTCCACGCGTTGTCGAGCACGCTCTCCGCCGGCAGCCCGGTGAACCGCGTCCAGCCCGGGTTCGCGAAGGCGATCGTGCCGTCGCGGCGCGCGACGTACACGATCGCGGGAACGTGCTCGAGCAGCGCGCGCAGCTCGAGATCGGCCGCGTCTACGAGACCCGTGGCCGCGCTCCGCCGCGCTCAGATCGGATCATGATAACCCTGCGCGATCATCGTCTCGGTCTGCGCGCGCGCCTCGCGGAACCGTGCCGCCTCCGCCGGATCGTTCGCCGCCGGCGGCTCGGCGAGCAGCTTCGCGAGCTCCTCGTCGAAGAAGCGCGTCACCTCGGCCGCGGTGTGCATCCCGTGGCGGATCCGCTGCGCGATCATCAGCCGGTAGATGCGGTCGGTCGCGAGATCCTCCATGTAGCCGTCGAGCAGCGAGGCGCCGCGGCCGCTCAGATAGCCGTGCCGGTAGCGGATCGCGGTGCGCACCGCGGTGCGCGTCCCCGCCTCCGTCTTCTCGCCGACCCCTTCGATCGAGGGCAGCAGATCGGGGGTCGCGTTCGCGCCCGGCTTGCGCGCGAAGCCCTGGTTCGGCGCCGGGAACTGCGCGACCGCGATCGCGTTCTGGTCCGGATGCCCGGTCCACGCGCCGTCGAAGAGCGAGGCCGACTCGTTCTTCTTGTCCTGCTCGAGGACCGCGAGCGCGCGCGCGTTCAGCTCCGGGTCGGTGCGGTCGGGGAAGAGCGCCGTCATCCCGCCGATCGCGAGCAGTCCGTGACGGTGGCAGACCTCGGGGATCCGCTCGCGCAGGTTCTGGAAGAACGCGACGTCGTGCGGGATCGTGTTGCGGTCGGGGAGGACCCACGCCGGATCGTCGAGGTTGAAGTGGATCAGCGAGGCCATGTAGTCCCAGCGCCCGAGGTTCAGCCCGAGGATGTGGTCGCGCAGATGGTACGCGAACTCCTCGATCTGGTACGCGAACGGGAACGCCTCGACCAGCGCCATCGCCTTGATCGCGTGCGGGTCGTCCAGCCCCTTCGCCGCCGCGACCGCTTGGAACACGTCGCGCCACCACAGCGCCTCGCTCGCGGCCTGCGACTTCGGGATGTAGATCGCGAGCGGGTGCTTCAGGCGCGCGAAGTCGAGCTTGTAGACGAGCAGCGCGAGGTCGAACAGCGACGCCGGCGTCGGCTCGTCGTAGATCCCGGCCTGCGAGAGGTGCAGCCCGCGCACGCGCGTCCACAGCACGGTGCTCGACGGCTCGATCCCGACGACGTTCCCGCCGCGCTTCTGGTCGGCGTACGTGAGCTCGCCGTAGTACATCGCGACGGTGTTGTCGATCCCTTGCAGCGTGCGCGCGAACTCGTTCGCCATCGAGTCCTCGAGATCGATCATCACGCCGGGCGCGCCGGAGTTCAGCATCTTCACGCCGAGCTCGTGATCGTCGGCGGGACCGGTCATCTGGTTGCGCTGGTCCTGAACCCACGCCGGCAGTTCGATCCGCCAGTCGCCCTGCGCCTCGGAGGGCGGGAAGTAGCGCGGCTTCGTCCCGGCCTGCGACGCCTCGAGGACCCGGTGCCGCGATGCGATCGCCGCCTGCTGGCGGGGCGCGAACGCTTCGTGGAGCGGCCGGTAGAAGGCGGCGAACCCGTCCGGGAGGTCGCGCTCGACCGAAAAGCCTGCAGGAGCGGTGCTCATGGGCGGGATGTGACCCGTCTGAGTCTGCATGAGCCGCCCTTTCGCTACGGGAAGGGTACGACCCGTGCGCCCGTAGCTCAATACGGATAGAGCGAGGCACTCCTAAGGCCGAGGTTGGCGGTTCGAGTCCGCCCGGGCGCGATTTTCTCCGCCGGCTGCCGATAATCGATCTACCGGGCAAGCCAGTCACGGAGGATGACGATGATTTCAGGAGATGCGATCGTCGAACTCGCGGTCTGCTCGTGCGGACACGGGATCGCGCGCCACGACGAGCGCGGGTGCTCCGGAGCGCGAGCGACGTTCTGCATGTGCATGATGACGCCGGGCGCGGCGCTCGACGAAGCGATCGAACGGGTGCGGCGCGCGAGCTTCGCGCGGAACGCCGTGCTCAGCCTGCGAGCAAACGGAGGAGCAGCGGCGCCAGCGCCGCGGTGAGGACCCCGCCGAGCCCGAGCGAGACGCCGGCGACCGCCCCGGTCAGCTCGCCTTCCGTCGCCGCCTGCGCCGTCCCGATCCCGTGCGCGATCCCGCCGTACGCGACGCCGCGCGCGACCGGATCGTCGACGCGCGCGCGGTCCAGCAGCCACGGGCCGAGCGCGGCCCCGAACGTCCCGGTGCAGACGACGAACCCGGCCGCCAGCGCCGGATCGCCGTGGACGATGCGCGCCGCTTCGATCGCGATCGCGGTCGTCGCCGACTTCACCGCCAGCGTCGCCTGCAACGTCTCGCCGAGCCGGAACGCGCGCCCGCACGCGATCGCGAGCGCGATCGTCACGGCGACCCCCGAGACGAGCCCGCCGAGCGCCGGCCACAGCCGCCGCGCGAACGCCGCGCGGTTGCGGTAGAGCGGGATCGCCAGCGCGACCGTCGCCGGCCCGAGCAGGAACGACATCAGGTTCTTCGCCGGCTCGTACGCGGCCGCGTCGGCGCGCGCGAGCAGCAGCGTCACGACGACCAGCGCGGTCGAGAAGAGGACCGGCGTGGTGAGCGGATGCGCCCAGCGGCGGCGGACGAAGATGCTGAACCGGTACGCGCCGATCGTCAGCACGATCGCGCCGGCGGTGAAGACGGTGAGGCTCACCGGCGGCGCCCCAGCCGCTGCGTGGTGACCCCGGCGACCAGCAGCCCGGCGACCGCGCTGATCGCGAGCGCCGCGACGATCCCCGCCCCCGAGCGCGCGAACGTCGTGCCGAATCCCATCACGCCGACCGTCACCGGGACGAAGAAGAAGGCGAGGTGCTTCGTCAGGAAGCCGCCGCCCAGGTCGAACCATTCGGCGCGCAGCAGCCCGGTCGTGAGCCCGGCGAAGAGCGCGCACATCCCGATGACGTTCCCGGGGATCGGCAGGTGACCGAGCGCCTGGATCGCCGCGCCGCCTGCCGAGAACGCCCACAGGACCGCGATCTGCGCGAGCATCCGCACGAGCGCGCGGAGCGTCTCGGCCCAGCGCCGGTCGAGCGCGGGCAGCACCAGGGTCGGGCGACGGAGTGCTCGTTCGCTTGCCACTGTGGAACTGATCGGCCGCCGCGCTCGCCCGCACAGCGGCTTGACGAAGCCTTATCCGCTCGTTTACGACTGCTGAACGGCGCGAGCGGGCACCTACCCGTTCCGCCCTGTCGTGCCGATACTCTTGGAGATGGAGGCTGACGAGCTTTCCGCCCTGACCGCGCAGATGTCCGCGGCGATCGGAAACGTCCGGGAGATCACGCAGCAGATCGCGGGGAACGCGCGCCAGCAGGCGGCCTCCCTGCGCGAGGTCGTCGAGACGACGCGCGAGGCGGCGCAGGAGCTCGCGTCGACGATGAGCGTCGTCCGCGCCGTGCGCGAGGACGTCGGCGACGCGAACGCTTCGCTCGAGATCGCCTCGCGGCACATCGCCCAGCTCTCGCACGCGGTGGACCGGCTCGCCGCGCAGAGCCGCGCCGGCGCCGAGGCAATCGAACAGCTCATCGCGGTCAGCGCGCGGATCAGCGAGGCCGTCTCGTTCGTGGACGACGTCTCGCAGCAGACGAACCTGCTCGCGCTGAACGCATCGATCGAAGCGGCGCGCGCCGGCGTACACGGGCGCGGCTTCGCCGTCGTCGCGGCGGAGATGCGCAAGCTCTCCGACTCGACGCGGACCGCGACCGCGCAGATGAACGTGCTGCTGCGCGAGATCACCGCGAAGGCGGGCACGGCGACGGACGTCGCGGTCGGCACGGAGGACGCCGCGCGGCTCGGTGCGGAGTCCTCGGCGCTCGCGGAGCAGGCGCTCGGGTCGATCGCCTCGGCGGTCGGGAGCGTCGCGTCGTCGTTCGAGCGCGTCGACCGCACGATCGCGGCGCAAGCGTCGAGCACCGAGGAGCTGGAGCGCGCCTCGCGCGGCGTGCTCGACATCTCGCGCTCGCACCACACCGCCGCGGCGGAGAGCACGCTCTCGGTGAACGCGCTCGCGCACCAGGTGAAGCGGCTCGCGACCGGCGCCGGTATCGCGCCGCTGCTCCATCGCGAGCGCGTGCTGCGCGTCGCGACGATCCTCAACGACTCGCCCTCGGCGGCGGCGTGGCAGCGCTTCGGCTCGCTCGTGCGCGAGCGCACCGGCGGCGCGGTCTCGGTCGAGCTGGAGATCCCGTACACCGGGAAAGGGCGCGGCGAGGTGAACGCGTTCGACGACCTGCTCTCGGGCGAGCTCGCGCTGGCCTCGGTCGGGTGCTCCGTCGCCGGCAACGTGATCCCGCAGGCGCAGCTCCTCGAGCTGCCGTTCCTGTTCGAGAGCGCGGATCACGCGTTCGCGGTGCTGGACTCGCCCGCCGGCGAAGAGATCCTCGCGCAGGCGGCGTCGGCCGGGCTGCTCGCGTACGGCTACCTCGAGAACGGGATGCGGCATTTCACGACCGCCGCCGTCCCGGTGCGCACGCCCGACGACCTGCGCGGTCTGCGGCTGCGCGTGATGGAGTCGCCGGTCTATCTGTACTTCGCCGAAGCGCTCGGCGCGATCGCGACGCCGGTCCCGTACTTCAAGCTCGCCGACGCGCTGCGCAGCGGCGAGGCGCAGGCGCAGGAGAACCCGCTGATCAACGTGCGCGGGCTCGATCTGCCGCGCGTGCAACGGCATCTCACGCTGAGCGCGCACAGCTACACCCCGCAGATCGTCTGTGCGAATCCGGTCGTCATCGAGGCGCTCGGCGAGCACCGCGGCGCGGTCGAGGACGCGCTCCGCGAAGCGACGGCGTGGCATCGCGGACGCGCGCGAGAGATGGAGCGCGAGGCGCTCGCGTGGCTGCGCGCGCGGATCGAGATCACCGAACTGGACGCCGGCGCGCGCGAGGCGTTCCGCGCGCTCGCGACCGCATCGGTCGACCGCCACATCGACCGGATCGTGGGTGCGGGGCGCTGCGCGAAGCTGCGTGCCGCCGCCGGGGCGCTGCGGCCTCGGCGGGTGCGGGCGTGAGCGAGGCGGAGCGCCGCGAGAGCGAGCGCGAGGACCGGCGCCGCGCCGAGCGCAGGCGGTCGCAGATCGGCATCTTCATCGAGCGGCGGCTCGGCGAGAGGCGGCGCCTCCCGCGCCGGCTGATCGACGTCTTCCGAGCATTCCTCGGACTGGCGCCGCTCGACGAGTGAGACGTGACGCCGCTTCGAGGGTGCACTTCGCTCGGCGGAGTACCGGAGGAGCGGCGCCGGGTGGCCGCCCACGTCACGGAGAGCACTACCTGATCGCACGACGCGTCTACGCCGGCATTCGCGCGGCCTCGCTGTTCGCAGCGCTGGTCCTGTCGGCCGTTCTCGCGCCGCACGCGGCGCGCGCCCTGCGCGCCGACGACCTCGTCTTCCTCGGCGGCGCCGTCGCGGTCACGCTGGCGCTAGCGTGGATGCGTCCTCCCGCGGCGCATTTCGAGCGCAGCCCGCGGCCGACGCCGGAGAGCGACCGCATCGGATTGCTGACGCCGCTGCTGCTGGTGGTGCTGGTGCGCGAAGGCTGGTTCTGGGCGGCGTGGTGCGCGATGCTCGCGCAGCTCGTGCGCCCGCCGGGGCCGCGGCGCCATCCGCTCCCCGAACGGCTCGCGACGGCGGCATTGCGCTTCCCCGCGCTCGCCGCGGCGGCGCTGGTCTACCTGCCGCTGCGCGACGCCGCGGCCGCGCCGCCCTCCCTCGCGGCGGGCGCGGCGTTCACCGCGCTCGCGGCGCTGTACGTGCTCGCGGTCGACGTGCTGTGGTTCGACCCGCTCACGGCGCTGCGGCAGACGCGCGCGCTGATGCGGATCTGGCGGCGGCACGCGGCCGATCTGGCGACCGCGCTCACGGTGGTCGCGGAGTGCGCGTGGGCGTACGTCGCCGCGCACGTCGCGCACGCCGAGGGCGCGGGGCTCGGGATCGCGCTGCTGCTCCCGCTCGCGTGCGCCGGCGCGCTGCTGCTGCGGCTCGCGCGCGTCAACGCGCGCCTGCACCGGCTCTCGCTCTCGCGGCTGGCGGTCGACGCGATGCTGCGCGCGACCGATCCGCAGCCGCAGCTCCGCTCGCTGCTGGAGGCGATCGATCCGCGGATCCTGCGCGAGTCGGTCGAGATCGCGGCGTTCGGGCGCGGCGGGACCGACCGCTGGTCGCGGCTGATGCGGTTCGGCGCCCCGGTCGCCGGCGACCTCGAACGGCTCGGCGGCCGCGCGCTGCTGGAGATGCAGGTCACGGGCGAGGACGCGTACGTCGAGAGCGACCAGCACGGGACGGTGCATGCGTACGCGGCGCGCGACGCCGAGGGCGGCCTGCGCGGCGCGCTGGTCGTTTTTCGCCCGCTCGACGCGCCGGCGATCGTCCCCGTGCGCGACCTCGAGCGCGCGGCGGTCGAGATCGGTCCGCTGCTCGGCGAGTACGGCGCGATCGCGGCGACGCGCAGCGCGGCCTCGATCGACACGCTGACCGGTCTGCCGAACCGGCGCGGCGTCACGCGCGCGCTCGACGAGGCGATGGCGCACGTGCGCGGCGGCGGACGCTACGCGGTGCTGCTGCTCGACGTCGACCACTTCAAGTCGATCAACGACCTGATGGGGCACCAGACCGGCGACCGCGCGCTGGCGCGGATCGGTCACGTGATCGGCGAGAACATCCGCGGCGTCGACGTCGCCGGGCGCTTCA
>DATHLL010000654.1:0-3714 GCA_035488195.1 Candidatus Elarobacter sp.
CCTCGCCGGAACGCTCATCGCCTTCACGCTCCCGAAAGAACCCCGCCGCACCCTCACGGTCCCCGCCGCCGTCACCGCGGCGGACGAGAACAACGATCTCGGTCCGGCGGTGGAACAGCCGGCCCGTGCGCGCCGCCGGTAGCCTTACGTCAGGCCGGGGAAGTTCAGGCGTGCGAGCGCGGCGTAGGTGACGACGCCGGCGGCGGTGGAGAGGTTGATCGAACGGACCGCGCCGGGGCGCATCGGGATGCGCAGCGCGCGGTCGAGACGCGCGTCGAGCAGCGATTGCGGTAAACCCGCGGTTTCCTTGCCGAAGACGAGCGCGTCGCCGGGCGCGAAGTCGGCGTCGGTGTAGGGACGTTGTGCGCGCGTCGAGAGCAGCCAGAGGCGGCGTGCGGCGAAGGCGGCGAGGAACGCGTCGAGCGAGGGGTGGACGACGACGGCGAGCGCGTCCCAGTAGTCGAGGCCGGCGCGCTTGAGCTCGCGGTCGTCGATGCGGAAGCCGAGCGGCTCGACGAGGTGCAGCGCGCAGCCGGTCGCGGCGCAGAGCCGCGCCACGTTGCCCGCGTTGGGCGGAATCTCCGGTTCCACGAGGACCACGTGAAGCGGCGCGTCGCGCACCGCGCCGGGCGGCACGACGCGCTGCTGCGGTTGCGCGACGCGTTCCCGTGGCTGCGACGACGCGACGCGCTCCCGTGGCTGCGACAGTGACGCATTCGGTCGCGGTGCATCACGCTCCGGTGGCATCGGTTGCGCTCGCGGTCAGCGCGCTGGGGCGAGCTCGGCGTTGTTCGCGAGCGCGACCAGATCGGCGGTCCGCTCGCGCGGCGCGACCACGTACGCGACGCCGCCGTGGCCGCGAAAGACGAGGTCCAGCGCGTCGCGCGGGTAGGCCGCGACGACGGCGGGATGCGCGGGGTCGTTCACCAGCACGCGCGCAGGCTCGACGCCGCGCACGACCAGCAGGTGGCCGGCGCTGTGCTCGAGCGGCGCGCCCGGGAGCTCGCCGTGGTTCCAGCCGACCGAGATCGCGACGGGAAGGCCGGCGTCGACGAACGCGGCGACGTGATCGATCCCGCGCAGGTACGCGACCGCGCCGCGCAGCCCGCGTGCGCCGGCGTAGGCCATGCTGAACGCCCAGTTCCCCGTCCCGCCGTACGCGGTGTCGAACACGCCGCTCACCACGTCGAGCACGTCCGTCTCGACGCCGTGGAAGCGCAGCAGCATCGCGAGCGACGCCGCGCTGCACCAGCCGCGCTCGTTCGGATGCGAGGGCAGATACTGCGAGAGCAGCGGAACGTCGAGCTCCCGCGTGCGCTCGTGGCGCGCGGCGCGCGCGTCGGGCGGCGGCGGGACGGTGACCGCGACCGCGTCGAGCTCGACCGTGCTCGCGACGCCGACGGCGTGGAGCGGGACGTCGCTGCGCAGCACGTCGACCTCGATCCGCGACACGCCGTCGGCGCCGTCCAGCGAGCGCCGCTCGCCGGGCGACCAGCGCGCGAAGAGCAGCGGCTCCGAGACCGAGCCGTCGGCGCGGTGCGCGATCAGCGCGATCCCGCCCGACGGCGCATCGGTGTTCCACGAGACGACCGCCCGCGTCGAGGCCGGGACGCGGAACTCCGCATGCTGCCCCGGCCGCTCGATCAGCCGCAGCATCTCACAGACTCCACTCCCAGCAGTTCCAGTAGTCGGAGATGTACGAGGCGGGCTTCCAGTTCTTCAGATCGCCGTTCACCGCGCTGTACGAGTTCTGCCAGTACAGGAAGACCGCGGGCGTCAGCGCGCGGATCCGCTCGGCCTGCTTCTGGTACAGCGCCTTGCGCTTCGCGCGGTCGAAGGTCAGGTTCGCGTCGTGGCTCACCTGCGTGAGGACCGGGTCGTTCAGCCACGACGTGTTCGCGCCGTGCGGCGGGATCGCTTTGCCGCTCCACAGACCCTCGTTGTCGGGGTCGGGCGCTTGCGTCTCGATCGTGAACTCGGAGTCGAACTTCCCGGTGTAGACGGGCCCGCTCTGTGCGAACAGCAGGCTGGTCTGGTAGTTGCGGATGTCGAGCTGCACGCCGAGCGCCTTGAGGTCTTGCTGCATCTGGATCTCGGCGTTGATGTTCGCCTGTTTCGAGACGGTCGTCGAGACGGAGAACTGGAGCGGAACCCCGTCCTTCGCGCGCATCCCGTTCGGGCCGCGCTTCCAGCCCGCGTCGTCGAGCAGCTTCGCGGCCGCGGCGACGTCCTGCGTCATCGGCGTGAAGCCGGCCGGTGCCGCCCACGAGAGCGGGAAGATGTCGGTCGCCGCGCGCTGGTTGTAGCCGTGGTACACGGTCTGGTTGATGCGGTCCCAGTCGATCGCCTTCCCGATCGCGAGCCGCACGCGCGCATCGGAGAGCTGCGGCTTCGAGGTGTTGAACTGCAGGCGCCGCAGGTTCGCGATCAGGCGCTTCGAGACGGAGAAGCCGGTGAGCTCCTTGAGGCGGTCGATCTGGTTCTCGTTGACGCTGTCGAAGAGATCGACGTCGTGCGTGCGCAGCAGGTTGAAGAGCGTGTCGGCGTTCGGGACGATGCGGTAGCTGACGCGCTGGAGCCCCGGCTTGCCGCGCCAGTAGTACGGGTTCGCCGCCATCTCGAGCGACGAGCCGTGGTTCCACGCGGTCAGCACGAACGGCCCGCTCGAGATCGGCTTGCTGTTGTACGGCGCGTGGTTCAGCTCGGGGAGGTTCTGCAGCAGGTGCGCGGGGAGCGGCGGATAACCGGCGCCGCCGTTCGCGAAGATGCCGAGGATGCCGCCGTACGGTTTCTTCAGATGGACGACGACGGTGTACGGGTTCGGCAGGTCCATCGCGGCGATGTCGTCCCAGCCGGTCGTCAGCCGCGTGTTGTTGCGCGGGTTCATCACCGCGTGCCAGGTGAAGACGACGTCGCGGCCGTCGTACGGCGCGCCGTCCGACCAGCGCATCCCTTTGCGGATGTGCAGCGTGACGGTGTGCTCGTCTTTCGCGATCCCGCCGTTCTGCAGCGTCGGGACCTCGGTCGCCGCGGCGGGGAGGAACTCGCCGGACTGCCCGTAGCGGAAGAGCGGCTCGAAGAGGAACTGCGAGACCTGGTCGGCGGCGTCGGTGTTCGCGAACAGCTTGTTCAGCGTGTCCGGCTCCTCGCCGGCGGCGCCGATGACGAGGTGGCCGGGTCGCGTCCACGGATTACGCGCGCCGTTCGCGCTCGTCGTCTGCGTCTGGTCGACCTTCGTGCAGGCGCCGAGGACGACCGCGCACGCGGCGACGAGCGCGACGGCGGATCGGGCGAAGCCCGAACGCGAGGGTTCACGGAACGTGAACCCACTACACATGCAGCACCTCGGTCTTCACCAGCGCAGGGGCGATCGCGTCGTAGAGCGCGTGCGGGCCGTTGCGCACCACGTCGTCGCACGGTAAGCCGGTCTCCTCGCGCGCGCGCTCGATCTGCGCGCGCGCTTCGTCCTCGGTGCAGTCGCGCGTGTTGAGCGCGATCCCGACGACGCGCGCCGGCTTGATCGTCGCGCACAGCGACTCGTACGTGCGGATGAGCGCGCGGTACGAGAGGATAGGGACGTCGTAGTCCTCGATGCGGTCGCGCGCGACGCTGTGCACGAGCAGCAGCGCGTCGGGTGCGCCGCCGTACAACAGCGCCAGCGTGACCGGCGCGAACGCCGGGTTGTTGATCCCGCCCTGGCCTTCGAGAAAGAGC
>DATHLL010000655.1:0-15258 GCA_035488195.1 Candidatus Elarobacter sp.
ACGCGGCCGGCGCAGTCGCCGAACCGGACGGCGCGGCGCCGAGCATCGTGCTCCTCGGCAATCCCCGTGACGGCGGCAACATCGGGTTCCAGACGAACGTTCGCGAGGGCGGCCGCTACGCGATCCGCTTCGCCGGACCGTTTCCGCGCCGCGTGCGCGTCGCGCTGCACGATCTCCCGGCCGGGCGCATCACCGTCCTGCTCGCCGGCGTTCCTCCGAACGCGGCGCTGTACGCCGGCCGCGACGCGCGCACGCCGCTCCCGGTCGTGCGCGACGACGCCGGCCGCGTCGTCGCACAGCTCGTCGCGGACGGCGACGCGTCGGCCGCATCCGTCGACGTCTGCACGACGGACCGCTGCCGCTGACCGACCTGTGCGTCGAGCCGGCGCTCGCTGCGGCATACCGCTTCGAGCGCGGTGTGGCAGCATGCTGTGTCCGCGCACACCATGATTCGGCGTGCGAAGGCCGGAAGGCTCGAAGGCGCGCGGCGCTGCGCCGCGCGCAGCCTACGGGAGTGAACACGACATGCCGATGGAACTACGATTCGACGATCTCGATCTGCGAGAGGAGCCGCCGTCCCTCGACGGACGGGCTGCGGGCGGGCTAGCGCCGTGCTCCGACCGCAACACGTGCAACGGACTGTCCAAGTCGTTGAACGCCTGCTCGGACGCCTGCTGCCTCTGATCCGGTAGCGTCCCACTCGGGACGCGAACGGTGCGGCGGCGGTTAGCGCGTCTCGCGGATCGTCGCCGCGCCGATCACCTCCGTGGTTACGGCAAGGTCGTGGTTGCTTTGTACCAGCTCATGGAGCCTCCGAACGCGCCGCCTCTTCGTAGCGTACCGCCTGCAAAGCAGTCCGAGGATCTCGGTCGTGTTCGCGTGGCGCAGAATATCTTCCGCCGTCTTACGAATCACCGCGTTATCGATTCTTTGATGTGAGGAATCGACGGTGGGTGCGAGACGGCTCCAGCCGCACCGGTCAGAATCGGCGTGAGCCATGGACTTCCGGCCGGCGCTGCAAACTGCTCCGGCACGGGCGCACCGGACGGGCGGGCGCAGATTCGTGCGGCGACGAGATCTGCCGCGTGAAGAACGGTGAACGGGATCTTCATCTGTGCCAGTAGCTTGGTCGGCTGCGTCTCGATCACATACACGTGAACGGGAATCAGGTCTTTCGCAATCTGCAACGCGTAGAGATGGTCACCGTCGCCTCCGATGAGAATTGCCTTGTCGGCGCTTCCCTTGATCCGCGCGTGGAACAGGTCGGTCGCAATCGCGACGTCGACCGCTTTCTCTTCGCGGGTGATCTTTTGACGATAGCCCTGAAACCAATCGAGGCGTGCAACGTGACGATTTGCTGACGCGAAAGACTTCCACCGGCCGGCCCACGGCTCCGTCGGCGGCGGATTCCCGTAGAATCTGGCAGAGACGAGGTGGTCGTTCTGCAGAACGTGCTCCAACAGCGGTTGCAGAGCCGGATATCCAAGGCCGGCTCGTCCGAGCGCCCCGACAACGTTGGAGCCGTCGATAAGAACGATCGCGCGCGACACGCAACTTCCCCGACAAAAAGAAAAACCCGCCGGCAGGTCATGACGACGGGGGTGTTGCTATGATGCTACCGGGTCGTGGAGCGTTTTGTCAAGTGCGCGAACTGCAACACGGCCGTTTGGGCTTACGACGTCTTGCGAATTGTCGCCGCGCCGATCACTTCGAGTCCGTCCATGTCGTACAGTGCGACCAGTTGCCCCGGCGTCACCGCGCGGTGCGGCGTGTCGAACTCCAGGTGCAGCGTGTCGTCGTTCAGCGTCGCGGTGGCGGGGGCGAGCTTCGCGCGGTAGCGCGTCATCGCGAGGACGCGCGCGCGGCCGGCGGTGAATCGCTCGGGGCGGATCAGGTTCACTTCGCCGGCGAGCAGCGCGTCGCAGCCGAGCTCGTCGTCGCGGCCGATCACGATCGTGTTCGTCGCCGCGTCGATCCGCGTCACGTAGCGCGGGCCCTCGCCCGAAGGCGGCAGGCCGCGGCGCTGGCCGACCGTGTAGCCGCCGATCCCGGCGTGGGTGCCGATCCGCTCGCCGGCGGTCGTCACGACCTCGCCCGGGCGCGCGGTCGCGGGCGCGAGCCGCGCCAGGACCTCGCGGTAGTCGCCGCCTTCGACGAAGCAGATGTCCTGCGACTCGGTCTTCTCGGCGACCGGCAGCCCCAGCCGCGCCGCGTGCGCGCGCGTCTCGGCCTTCGTCATCCGCCCGACCGGGAGCAGCAGCCGGGCGAGCTGCGCCGGGGTGAGCTGGGCGAGCGCGTAGGACTGGTCCTTCGGCGAGTCCGTCCGGTAGAGGTGCGGGCCGTCCGCGGCCTGCTCGAGGCGCGCGTAGTGGCCGGTCGCGACCCAGCGCGCGCCGAGGCGGTCGGCGTAAGCGCGCAGCGTCCCGAGCTTGACCTCGTTGTTGCACGAGACGCACGGGTTCGGCGTCCGCCCGTTCGCGTAGTCGCGCGCGAAGCGCTCGATCACGCCGCGCCGGAACGCCTCCTCGAAGTCGAGGACGTAGTGCGGGATGCCCAGCACGGCCGCGCTGCGGCGCGCGTCGTCGAAGTCGTCGGCGCCGCAGCAGCTCTTCGCGTGCGCCGGCCGCGTCGGGGCGTACATCTTCATCGTCACGCCGACGACGTCGTAGCCCGCTTCCTTCAGCAAGCCCGCCGCCACCGCCGAGTCGACGCCGCCGCTCATCGCGGCGACGACGCGCGTTCGCTCACTCATCGCTGTCCATCGTATGTCATCCCGCGTACCAGGAGAACCAGGTGCGCCCGCAAAGGTTCGCAGTCATGGCTGCGCTCGGAGAGGAGTTCCGAAGCGCGCGGGAAGCGCGCGGGATCACGCTCTCGGACGTCGCCGAACAGATCCATATCCGTTCGGTGTACCTCAACGCTATCGAGAACGAGGACTGGAAGGCGATCGGCGCGCCGGTCTACGTGCGGGGGTTCATCCGGACCTACGCGCGATTCCTCGGCCTCGACGGCGAGGACGCCGTCGCCCGCTTCAACGAGCAGGCGCCGCCCGACCGCCCGGCCCACGCCGCCTCGACCGCCGTCGACTTCGGCTCCGACCGCGAGCGGTCCGGGCCGTCCTGGCTGGTGCTCGCCGGCGGGCTGGTCGCCTTGATCCTGGTCGCCTTCGTCGTCTACGAGTACTGGCAGTACGCCAAGGGGGGTGCCGCCTCGGCGCCCGTCGCGGCGGCCAGCGCGGCACCGCAACCGGCGGCCGCTCCGGCGGGGTCCCAGTCCGCGGCGCCCTCGGCCCGGCCGTCCGCGCCGGCGGCCGCGGCCGTGCACCACCAGCTCGCGATTCGCCTCGTCGAGCGCTCCTGGCTTCGGGTCACCGTCGACGGAGCGACCAAGATCGAAGGGATCTTCCCGGCGGGGACGGCCCGCACGTTCGCCGGCTCGGTCGCCGAGGTGCGCGCCGGCAACGCGGGCGGGGTCGTCGTCACCGTCAACGGACGCTCGTCGGGCCCGATGGGCAAAGAAGGCGACGTCGTCGAGCAGCGCTACCCACTCTGATCCGTTAGGAACCACCGAAGAAACATGGCAGGCGAGTCGTCGTTCGACGTGGTCTCGCGCGTCGATCCGCAGGAGCTCGACAACGCGCTCAACCAGGCGCGCAAGGAGATCGCCGGGCGGTTCGATTTCAAGAACTCCGTCGCGTCGATCGAGAACGACGCGACCACGATCACCGTCCTCGCCGACGACGAGATGAAGCTGCGCAACGTCATCGACATCATCCAGTCGAAGGCGGTCAAGCGCGGGATCGACCTCAAAGCGTTCGACCTCTCGAAAGCTCCCGAGGCGGCCTCCGGCTCGGCGATCCGGCAGAAGATCGCGATCCGCGCCGGGATCCCGAAGGACAAGTCGAAGCCGCTAATCGAGGCGATCAAGGCGGCGAAGCTCAAGGTGCAGGCGCAGTATCAGGACGAGCAGATCCGGGTCTCAGGAAAGTCCAAGGACGATCTGCAAAAAGTGCAGCAGTTGCTGAAGCGGCTCGACTACGAGCTGCCGCTGCAGTTCGTGAACTACCGATGACTGCGACCGCCGAACGGACCCGGACCGTCTCGTTCGTCTCGCTGGGATGCGCGAAGAACCTCGTCGACAGCGAGGTGATGATCGCGAAGCTCGGCGCGGCCGGGTGGTCGCTCGTCCCCGAGGCGGACGCCGCGGACGCCGTGGTGGTCAACACCTGCGCGTTCATCGACCCGGCGAAGGCCGAGTCGACCGAGACGATCCTCGAGCACGCCGAGCGCAAGCGCGAGGGGCAGCAGCTCATCGTCGCGGGCTGTCTCTCGCAGCGCTTCGGCGAGGAGCTCCACGCGCTGATCCCCGAGATCGACGGCGTGATCGGGACCGGCGCGTATGCGTCGATCGCCGAGCTGCTCGACGACGCGGTCGCCGGGAAGAAGCCCGTGCGGCTCGGGTTCGAGGCCGAGCCGGAGCACGATTTCCTGCCGCGGCTGATCACCACGCCGCGCGCGACCGCGTACCTGAAGATCGCCGAAGGCTGCGATCACCCGTGCACGTTCTGCATCATCCCGAAGCTGCGCGGCGGCTTCCGCTCGCGCAGCGCCGAGTCGATCGTCGCCGAGGCGCGCGCGCTCGCCGCGGGCGGGACGAAAGAGCTGATCCTGATCGCGCAGGACACCTCGATGTGGGGGCGCGACCGCGGGATGCGGCGCGGCGGCCTCGCCGCGCTGCTGCGCGAGCTGCACGCGATCGAGGGGATCGCGTGGATCCGGCTGCTGTACCTCTATCCGGCGACCGTCGACGACGAGCTGATCGACGCGATGGCGGAGCTGCCGAAGGTCTGCAAGTACCTCGACATGCCGCTGCAGCACGTCAGCGCGCCGGTGCTGCGCGGGATGCTGCGGCCCTCGAACGGCGCGCGTTACCTCGAGATCGTCGAGGACTTCCGCCGCCGCGTCCCCGGGATCACGATGCGCTCGACGTTCATCGTCGGCTTCCCCGGCGAGACCGAGGAGCACGTCGCGGAGCTCGAAGCGTGGATCGAGCGCGCCGAGCTCGACCGCGTCGGCTTCTTCACGTACTCGCGCGAGGAGGGGACGCCGGGCGCCGAGCTTCCGAACCAAGTTCCGGAGCGCGAGAAGCGGCGCCGGCTGCTGCGGCTGCGCGACGCGCAGCGGCGCGCGTCGGAGCGCGCGCGCGCGCGGCGCATCGGTGAGGTCGTGCGCGTGCTGGTCGAGGAGCGGCGCACGCTGCGCAAGACCGATCCGCTCGCGGTCGGCCTGCGCGCGCGCGACGTCCTCGTCGGCCGTTCGATGGGCGAGGCGCCCGGCGTCGACGGCGCGATCGCGTTCACCGGCGAGGCGCGGATCGGCGAGTTCGCGGACGTCCGCCTCGACGGCAACACCGCCTTCGATTTCTACGGTTCGCTCGTGCGCGCGGAGGTCACCGTCTGATGAGCAAGTATCTCGTCGCCGATCCGCCGCCCCCGCCGCCTCCGAGCGACCGCCCGCGGCGCCGTGCCGAACCGCCGCGCGGCGGCGGGCGGCCAAACCGCTGGCGGACGCTGCTGGCGTACGTGCTCGGCGCCGCGCTGATCCTGATCGGCGTCGTCTTCGGATTCGTCGCATATCGCGTCTTGCACGATCATCAGCCGGTTCCGAGCTCGATCGACGAGATCTTCGTCCCGCGGCCGGTGCAAGTATTCGGGAAGGACCGCATCTACATCATGGTCCTCGGTACCGATTTCAATACCGACGAGAAAGGGATGCAGTACTCCAAGGGCGCGCGCAGCGACACCATCAAGGTGGTCGGCATCGACTTCGCCGCGAAGGCCGTGAAGCTGATCTCGATCCTGCGCGACTCCGAGGCGACGGTCAACGGGCACGACACGAAGATCAACGAAGCGTACTCGGAAGGCGGGGTGAAGCTCGCCGACGAGGTGATCGGCGGGCAGTTCCTCGGGCTTCCGAAGAACGAGCGCGGAACGTACTTCGACCGCTACGTCGTGATCAACGCGTACGGGCTCAAGGACTTCGTCGACGCGGTCGGCGGGATCGAGGTCCCGGTCACCGAGACGATGGACTACGACGACAACTGGGGCCATCTGCACATCCACTTCAAGCCCGGCCTCCAGCACTTCACGGGCCAGAAAGCGGTCGAGTACACGCGCTTCCGCCACGACGCCTGCAGCGACGTGTGCCGGACGCAGCGCCAGGATCAAGTCATCCACATCCTGCTGCAGAAGCTCAAGTCGCAGAAGCTCAACGACCTGCTGCACGTCGGCCAGCTCATCGGCGCGCTGAACAAGAACGTCATGACGAACCTGACGTTCGACGAGGAGAAGTCCGCGGCGTGGGCGTTTCGCGACGTCAACCTCGCCGACGTCAAGACCGAGACGCTGAAGTACGTCGACACGAAGATGACGCCGTACGGCGGCGAGGTCGCGATCCCGGATCCGGTCCAGAAGGCAAAGCTCGTCGCGGCGCTGACGGGGCCGTACGGCAACGTCACGCCGCCGCCGCAAAGCGCGATCCAGTCGGTGAAGCCGGCGAACGTCCACGTCGTCGTGCAGAACGGGAGCGGGATCGCGGGGATGGCGACGCAGGTCTCCGCGAAGCTGACCAAGCTCGGCTACGTCGTCGACTCGGTCGGCAACGCCGACACGTTCGGCTACGACACGACGCAGATCCGGCCGGCGTCGACCGTGCCGTACGTCGGCGAGCGCGTCCGTGCCGACCTCGGCGTTCCGGCGGCGACCGTCGCGCCCGCCACCGATGCGACGCCCGGCCCGCGGACGGTCGTGACCGTGATCGTCGGCCGAGACTACGCCGGCGCGACGTCGACCGGCGCGCCGGCCGCCGCCCCGACCTCGTCCGCCGCCCCGGCGCACTGAGTGGCTTCGGCTGCGCCGAAGCCTTCGCGTTCGGGCTTCGCCCGAGCCGCCCGGGCTCTGACGGTGGCGGCCGTGTTGGTCGTCGCGCTCGGCGGGTACGCGGGCTGGCGGCTCTGGCTGAAGTCGAGCGACATGCTGCGGCCGGTGGTCGTGCTGCGCGGGATGGACGCGACCGCGCTGGCCGAGCCCTCGCTCGGCGCTCGGGTCCGCGTGCTGCTCGGCGGCTCGGCCGGCGATGCGCCGGGACCGCCGGCGCCGCCGAAGCTGATCGCGCTGACTTTCGACGACGGGCCGTACCCGATCGTGACGCCGCTGCTGCTGCAGACGCTCCGCGACCTGCGGGTCCCGGCGACGTTCTTCCTGATCGGCCGCGACGCCGAGCAGTTCCCCGACCTGGCCCGGGCGATCGCCGCGGACGGCGACGAGATCGCCGACCACACGCTGACCCACCCCGACCTCGACCGGCTCGGCGGCGCGGCCGTCGCCGCGGAGCTGCGCGGGGGCGCCGCGGCGCTCGAGCGGATCGCCCCCGACCCGGCCGAGCGGAGCATGTTCCGGCCGCCGCACGGCCGCTACACCGCGGCGACGCTGCGCGCCGCGCAGTCGGCCGGCTACGACACGATCCTGTGGAGCGACGACCCGGGCGACTGGCGCGCGGTCCCGGCGGCGGCGTTGCGCGACCACGTCCTGGCCCGGGCGACGGCGCCGGAGATCCTGCTGCTGCACAGCGGCCGGCAGGCGACCGTCGCGGTCCTCCCCGAGGTCGTCGGCGCGTTCCGTAAGGCGGGCTACCGGTTCGTCACCGTCGGCGCGCTCCTGCGGGCGGTCCCGACCGACCGGCTCAACCGGCCGATCAAGGCAGCTCTGTCACCCTGACCCACGGCCGCGGTAGAACGGCCGGTCTTCCCATTTCCTCATCCTCGGCGCCGCTCTCGGGAGGAACCGTCCCGGGCGGCGAACGGTTCTACCTAGGTATGGCCTTTCTCAAGACCCTGTTCGACGGGAACGAACGCGAGCTGGTGAAGCTCCGGCGGACCGCCGAACGCGTGAACGCGCTCGAACCCACGATCTCCGCCCTCGGCGACGACCAGCTTCGCGCGAAGACGGACGAGTTCAAGGCGCGCCTCGAGAAAGGCGAGACGCTCGACCAACTGCTCCCCGAAGCGTTCGCGGTCGTCCGCGAGGTCGGGAAGCGCGTCCTCGGGATGCGCCACTTCGACGTGCAGATCATGGGCGGCCAGGCGCTGCACGAAGGCAACGTCGCCGAGATGCGCACCGGCGAAGGGAAGACGCTGGTCGCGACGCTGCCGGTCTACCTGAACGCGCTGACCGGCAAAGGCGTGCACGTCGTCACCGTCAACGACTACCTCGCGAAGCGCGACGCCGAGTGGATGGGGCCGATCTACGAAGCGCTCGGGATGACCGTCGGCGTGATCCAGCACGATCTCGAGCCGCCGGAGCGCCGCGCCGCGTACGACGCCGACATCACGTACGTCACCAACAACGAGGTCGGGTTCGACTACCTGCGCGACAACATGGCGTGGTCGCTCGACCAGATGGTCCAGCGCCACCTCAACTTCGCGATCGTCGACGAGGTCGACTCGATCCTGATCGACGAGGCGCGCACCCCGCTCATCATCAGCGGGCAAGGTCACGACGCGACCGAGCTGTACGGCCAGTTCGCGAAGATCATCCCGCGCCTGGTCAAGGACGAGGACTTCACCGTCGACCAGAAGGCGCACGCGGCGCCGATCACCGAGAAGGGCGTCGCGAAGGTCGAGAAGATGCTGGGGATCCAGAATCTCTACGACCAGCGCAACCTCGAGCTGACCCACCAGCTCAACGCCGCGCTCAAGGCCTGGAACCTCTTCCACAAGGACCAGCAGTACATCGTCAAGGACGGCGAGGTCGTCATCGTCGACGAGTTCACCGGCCGTCTGATGTACGGGCGCCGCTACTCCGAGGGCATCCACCAGGCGATCGAGGCGAAGGAAGGGCTGCAGGTTCGCAGCGAGGACCAGACGCTCGCGACGATCACCTTCCAGAACTACTTCCGGCTCTACGACAAGCTCGCCGGGATGACCGGTACCGCGAAGACCGAGGAGCGCGAGTTCCGCGAGATCTACGGGCTCAACGTCGTCGTGCTGCCGACGAACAAGCCGGTGAAGCGCAAGGACTTCGCCGACATCGTCTACCGCAGCGAAGAGGCGAAGTTCAACGCGGTGATCGACGACATCATCGCCGAGCACGAGAAGGGCCGCCCGGTCCTGGTCGGCACGCGTTCGATCGAGAAGTCGGAGCGGCTCGCGATGATGCTGCGCCGCCGCGGCGTCGAGTGCAACGTCCTCAACGCGAAGTACCACGAGCAGGAAGCGCAGATCATCAAGGACGCGGGCTTGTACGGCGCGGTGACGATCGCGACGAACATGGCCGGCCGCGGCGTCGACATCAAGCTCGGCGAGGGCGTCCCCGAGCTCGGCGGGCTGCACATCATCGGCACCGAGCGGCACGAGTCGCGGCGGATCGACAACCAGCTCCGCGGGCGCTCGGGCCGCCAGGGCGACCCGGGGACGACGCGCTTCTACATCGCGCTCGAGGACGAGCTGATGCGGCTGTTCGGACAAGAGCGGCTGCAGAAGATGATGGACTTCGTCAAGTTCACCGACGAGACGCCGATCGAAGCCGGGATCCTGTCGCGCTCGATCGAGAACGCGCAGTCGAAGGTCGAGAACCACAACTACGAGATCCGCAAGTCGGTCCTCGAGTACGACGACGTCATGAACAAGCAGCGCGAGATCATCTACGGCGAGCGGCGCCGGGTGCTCGCGGGCGAGTCGCTGCGCGACTACTTCGTCGACGTGCTGCGCCGCAAGACGAGCTACGCGGTCGACGTCGGCGCGCCCGAGGAGAAGCACCCCTCCGAGTGGGACCTGCCGGCGATCCTCGACGAGGTCGAGCTGATGTTCCCGATCAAGCAGGACGTGAGCGTCGAGGACCTCGAGAAGCTCGACCGCGACGGGATGAAGGAGCTGCTCTTCAACCACGCGCTCGCGGCGTACGAAGAGAAGGAAGCCGAGGTCACCCCGGAGATCCTGCGCATCGTCGAGTCGCAGCACATCATGCTGCCGATCATCGACCGGCTGTGGGTCGACCATCTCTACATCATGGACGCGCTCAAGAGCGGGATCGGCCTGCGCGGCTACGGCCAGAAAGACCCGCGCGTCGAGTACGAAAAAGAGGCGTACGAGATCTTCGAAGACCTCAAGAACAACATCGCCGACGAGGCGATCAAGATGGTCTTCTCCGTGCAGATCCAGGTCGCGCCGCCGGAGCACGCCGGCGTCGGCGAGTTCGTCCCGGGCGATGCGTACGCGAACGGAAACGGCGCCGCGAACGGGAGCGGCGCGGTGATCCCCGACGCCTCACAGCTCCCGCCGGCGCCGCGGATGGATCCGGCGACCGCGGAACGGCTGCTCGGCCCGGCGCCGAAGTACGAGGCGACGCAGCTCCACACGAACCGCGACGACCAGCCGGCGAAGCCGAAGCAGGCCGCGGCGGAGAAGGTCG
Organism: Candidatus Elarobacter sp.; assembly: GCA_035488195.1. Taxonomy (GTDB): domain Bacteria; phylum Vulcanimicrobiota; class Vulcanimicrobiia; order Vulcanimicrobiales; family Vulcanimicrobiaceae; genus Vulcanimicrobium. The sequence continues at coordinate 10,466 of DATHLL010000655.1, forward strand.
GCCGCAACGAGCTCTGCCCGTGCGGCAGCGGCAAGAAGTACAAGCGCTGCCACGGCGCCGCCGCGTGATCCCGGCTTAGCCGGGGGACCACACTACAAAACGGGCTCGGGGGTTCCGCGCGAGACGGGGATCTGGATCGTCGCGGACTGTCCGTCGTTGCGCGCGGCGCTCAGCGTGAGCTGGACGCTGTTCGCGCTCGGCGGCAGGTTCAGGGCGTTGGCCGCGAAGACGCCCTGCCATTTCCCTTGGCCGAGCGGTGAGAGGCCGATTCGCGTCGCCGTCGTTCCGATCGTCAGACGCTGCACGTTCGTCGTCGTGATCACGCTGACGCGCACGTTCGTGTTCGGCGTGAGGATCGTCGGCTGCAGCATCGCGTAGAAGATCACCGGCGCGTCGCTCGCGCCCGCGTACGTGCTCGGCGGCGGCGAGCCGTAGACGAACGCGTTCGCCTGCGCGAACGCGCTCGGCGTCGCCAGCGGCGACGCGCTCGGGCTCGCGGTCGCACCGGGGCTCGGCGAGCCGGCCGCGCTCGCGTCGTCCCCGGATTTCCCGGACGTCGCGCGCGCCGCGGCGCGTGGCGTCGCGGTGGGCGCGGGCGTCGGTGCCGGCGTGCGCGGTGCGGCCGGGAAGACCGTCCCGGGCGGGAGCGTCGGGAGCGGCCGCGCCGTCGGCACCGCCATCCCGGGCGGACCGGCCGCGCTCGGCACCGTCGAGGTCTCGTTCCCGCGCAGGATGTGCGGCGTCACCACGATGATCAGCTCGTTGCGCGTGCTGGTCGTCGTCTGGTTGCGGAAGACGCGGCCGATCACCGGGATGTCGCCGAGGAACGGGAGCTTGCTCTCCGAGCGCTGGCTGCTCTCCTCGATCAGCCCGCCGATGACGAGCGTCTCGTTGTCGCGCAGGTGCACCGAGGTCTGCGTGTCGCGCGTCGAGATCTGCGGAACGCCGTTGAGGAAACCGCTGAGCGAGTTGACGACCGGGTGGAGCGCGACGTTGACGTCGCCGCCGTTGGTGATGAGCGGCGTGATGTCGAGCTGCACGCCGGTCTGGAACGTCTGGAGCTGCGTCGTCGCGACGGTCCCCGAGCCGCCGCCGACGGTGGTCAAGATGCTGATCGAGTCGCCGGCCCGGATCGTCGCGGTGCGCCCGGAGATCGCGGTGATCCGCGGATCGGCGAGGACGCGCGCCTTCCCGTTCTGGATCAGCAGGTTCACCTGCGCCTGGAAACTGATCCCGGTGCGCGTCAGCGGCTGAAAGGCGATCAGCCGGCCGGGCTGACCGGTGTTGGGATCCGGCGTCGGCTGCACCTCGCTGAACGTCGAGCTGATCGACGTCGTGCCGAGCTGCAGACCGAGGTTGCGCGAGCTGCTCTCGTCGAGCTCGAGGATCTCGGTGTCGAGGACGACCGACTGCGGGGTGGCGTCGAGTTCGGCGATCAGCTCCTTCGCGGCGCGCACGCTCTGCGGGCTGCCGGTGAGGATCACCTGCGAGGTGCCGTTCGGCACGACGACGTGCAGGTCGGGCGCCGACGCCTGCAGCGCCTGCTGCACCGCCTGCGCGATGTCTTGCGCCGACGTCCCGGTCCCGTAGCCCTGGTTCGGGATGATCGACTGGAGCTGGATCACCTCGTGCGCCGCGGGCGCACCCCCGCCCGGCACGACCGACGCGGGGTCGCCGCCGCCGCTCGAGCCGCCGGCGGTGCCGTCGATCCGCGCGATCCCGTCGGCGATCCTTGCGTGGTCGCCGGCCGTCGCGACGACCGAGAGCGCGTTGAGGCTCGCGTCGAGCGTCACTTGCGCGTCGGGGAACGCGCGCCGGATCAGATCCGCGACCGAGCCCGCATCGACGTTCTTGATGCGGTAGATCTGCACGTACCGCGAGCCGTACCCGGGAAGGTCGAGCTGGGCGATCAGCGCCTTCGCGTGCGCGACGTCGTCCGGCGTGCCGGTCAGCGTCACGGTCGAGCCGGAGACCGCCGCGCGCACGTGCGGGAGCTGCGCGCTGACGGCGCGCGCGACGTCTTGCGGGCGGCGCTGCAGCACCTTCACCGCCTCGCTGCTCACCGGCGCCGCCGCCGGCGTCGGCGTCGGCGCGTCGATCCCCGCGACGACCGACTTGATCTGCGTGAGGTCGGCCGGCGTCGCGCTGACCAGCATCGTCGTGCGCGAGATGACCGTGATCTTCGCCGACGGGTACAGGGCGCGCAGCCGGTCGGCGACGGCGGCCGCGCTCTGCGAGCGCAGCGTGACCGCTTCGGTCGTCGGCTTCGAGGCGTCGCGCACGTCGAGCCCCTGCAGGATCGTCCGCGCGCCCGCGATGTCGGTCGCGGTCCCGGCGAGGACGAGCGAGTTCGAGCCGGCGTCGACGCGGACGGCGAGGCGCGGATACATCGAGCGCACGACGTTGCCGGCGCGCGCCGCCGGGACGATCGCGAGCGGGACGACGACGGACGACTCCGCCGAGACCGAGACGGTGCGGCCGTCGCGGACGCACCGCAGACGCGCCTGCAGGCAGACCGCGTGCAGCGCCTCGTCCGGCGTGACGTCGTGCAGGCTGACGTTCACCTTGGCGTTCACGTCGTCGGACATCGTGATGCTGAGATGACCGAGGTCCCCGAGCCGGAGGAGGACGTCCCGTACCGACTCGTCGTGCGCGACGAGCTGAATCCGCTTCGCGCCGGAAGCGGGCGCCGCGGGGGCGGCGGGCGACGTGAGGACGCCGGACGCCACGAAGCTCGCGGCGACCAGGACGGAGACGATCGCCGCCTTCATGGACCTCACACGGGGTCTCTTTCGACGGCGGCCCCGAAATCCGGCTTGCGTCGGTAACGCTGCGGTATGGATTATGATCCCGGCAGACTACTGCGACCGCGCGGCGACCGGGGCGGGGCGCACCACGCCGCGCGCGACGACGCAGCGGACGTCGCGCAGGGCCGCGATGGTGCGGTGCGGCTCGCCCGCGACGGCGACGAGGTCGGCGCAGGCGCCGGCGCGCACCACGCCGAGGTCCTCGCGCCGCAGCACCTGGGCCGCGACCGACGTCGCCGCGCGAAGCGCCGCCGGCGGCGCCATCCCGTGCGCGACCAGGAGCTCGATCTCGCGCGCGTTCTCGCCGTGCGCGAAGACGCCGACGTCGCTGCCGTTCGCGATCGTGACGCCGCTCGCGAGCGCGGCGGCGAACGCGTCGCGCTTCGCCACGACGTAGGGATGATCGTGGCTCAAGTTGCGGAGCCGTTCGAGCGTCTCGTACGCCGCGAGCGTCGGGACGTACGCCACGCCGCTCTCGGCCATCAGCGCGAAGACCTCGGGGGTTCCCTCGTTGCCGTGCTCGATCGTGTCGGCACCGGCGAGCGCGGCGCGGCGCATCCCTTCGGCGGTCGTCGCGTGCATCGCGACCGGGACGCCGGCGTCGCGGCCGACGCGGACGATCAGCGCCAGCTCGTCGCGGGTGAAGGTCGGGCGCGCGTCGCCGGCCGGGCCGAAGCGGTAGTCGGCGTAGACCTTGAGCCAGTCGGCGCCGCGCGCGATCTGCATCCGGGCCGCGCGCAGGATCGAGGCCTCGCCGTCGACCTCCTCGGCGCCCTGCGGGACGCAGCACCCCGAGTGGAACCCGGTCGGCCCGTACGTCCCGCGGGCGACGATCGCGCGCGTCACGCAGACGATCCGCGGGCCCTCGACGATCCCTTCCTCGACGGCGCGGCGCAGCCCGACGTCGGCTTCGCCGGCGCCCTCGGTGCCGAGGTCGCGGACGGTGGTGAACCCGGCGTCGAGGGTCCGCCGCGCCGCGGCGACCGCGCGCGCGACCCGGAACGACTCGGAGTCGCGCAGCACCTGGTCGGCCCACGGGCGCTCGTCGTAGGGGTGGAGCAGCAGGTGGGTGTGCAGGTCGATCAGTCCGGGGAGGAGCGTCGTCCCGGGGAGGTCGAGCGTCCGCGCGCCGTCCGGCGCGGCGAGCCCGGGCCCGGCGGCGGCGATGCGGTCGCCCTCGATCAGGACGCTCCAGCCGTCGTGCGGCTCGGCGCCGTCGAAGACCGTGCCGGGGCGGATCAGCGTTCGGTTCACCACGGCGGGCGGTGTTCAACGCACGGTGGGGGCCGGCTTGCCGGCCCCACCAGGGCGTCCCGCGCCGCCGGAGAACGCGGTCGGTCCCGTGTCCGACGCACAGCTTGCCGCCATCGACCGCGCCCGCGAGCGCCTCAGCGCGCTGAAGGTGCGTCTTTGACGACGCCTCCAAGCGCCGCAGCGTAGCCGAGCTCGAGGCGCGCTCGCGCGCCGACGACTTCTGGACCGATCCCGAGCGCGCGCGCGGGGTGATGAAGCTGATCGCCGACCTGCGCTCGGATCTCGACGCGGTCGACGCGGTCGAGGCCGCGCTGAAGGACGCGGCCGAGATCATCGAGGTGCTCGGCGACGAGGAAGGCGCGGAGGACGAGGCCGACGCGATGATCGCGCGCGCGACGGCGTCGCTCGACGAGCTCGAGATGGCGGCGAACTTCGACCGGCCGTACGACTCGCACGGCGCGATCGTGACGATCCGCGCCGGCGCCGGCGGGACCGACGCCGCCGACTGGGTCCAGATGCTCGCGCGGATGTACCTGCGCTGGGCGGAAGGCCACGGCTACGAGACGCACGTCATCGAGGAGATGCCGGGCGACGAGGCCGGGCTGCGCTCGATCACGTTCATCATCCGCGGGAAGAACGCGTACGGCATGCTCGAGAGCGAGCGCGGCGTCCACCGGCTGGTGCGGATCTCGCCGTTCGACAACCAGGGGCGGCGGCAGACGTCGTTCGCCG
>DATHLL010000656.1:0-8797 GCA_035488195.1 Candidatus Elarobacter sp.
GTCGTGCTGCGTCGAGATGACGACCGCGTCGACGCGGACCGGCTTGTGGCCGTCGTACTCGACCGTCACCTGCGACTTGCCGTCGGGGCGCAGGAACTTGATGTCGCCGTTCTTGCGCTTCGCGGCGAGCAGCCGGGTGAGATCGTGCGCGAGCGTGATCGGCAGCGGCATGAGTTGCTGCGTCTCGCGGCAGGCGAACCCGAACATCATCCCCTGGTCGCCGGCGCCGGTGAGCTCGAACGGATCGCGCTCGCCCGTCTCCTTGACCTCGAGTGACTTGTCGACGCCCATCGCGATGTCGGGCGACTGCTCGTCGACCGAGACCGAGACGCCGCAGGTCTCGTAGTCGAACCCGACCGCCGAGCGGTCGTACCCGACCTCCTTGATCGTGTCGCGCACGATCTTCGGGATGTCGACGTAGCTGGTCGTCGAGATCTCGCCGGCGATGTGGATCTGCCCGGTGATCGCGAACGTCTCGCACGCGACGCGGCCCATCGGGTCTTGCGCCAGGATCGCGTCGAGGACGCCGTCGGAGATCTGGTCGGCGAGCTTGTCGGGATGCCCCTCGGTCACCGACTCCGAGGTGAAGAGTCTGCGGTACGCCATGCTAGGTGCCTTCCGACCACGAGGCCATGTACTTCACCTGCTCGGGGGTCGGCGTGTCGATCGTGATCCCGAACGCCGCGAGCTTGAGCTGCGCGACCTCTTCGTCGATGTGGTCGGGGACCGAGTACACCTTCTTCTCGAGCGTCTTGTAGTTCTGCGCGAGGTGCGCCGCGGCCATCGCCTGGTTCGCGAACGACATGTCCATCACGGCCGCGGGGTGGCCTTCGCCGGCGGCGAGGTTGATCAGCCGGCCCTGGCCGAGGACGCGCACGGTCTTGCCGTTGCGCAGCGCGTACGCTTCGACGAACTCGCGCGGAGCGGTCTTCCCGGTCGCGAGCGCCTCGAGCGCGTCGAGGTCCAGCTCGTCGTTGAAGTGCCCCGAGTTGCAGACGATCGCGCCGTCCTTCATCGCCTCGAAGTGCTCCTTGCGGATCACGTGGTAGTTGCCGGTGACGGTGATGAAGACGTCGCCGGTCTTCGCGGCCTCGGCCATCGGCAGCACCTGGAAGCCGTCCATCGCCGCTTCGAGCGCCTTGCGCGGGTCGATCTCGGTGACGACGACGTGCGCGCCGAGCCCCTTCGCGCGCGAGGCGACGCCGCGCCCGCACCAGCCGTAGCCGACGACCACGACGGTCGAGCCGGCGATCAGCACGTTCGTCGCGCGGACGACGCCGTCGAGCGTCGACTGGCCGGTGCCGTAGCGGTTGTCGAACATGTGCTTGGTGAGCGCGTCGTTGACCGCGATCACCGGGTACGGCAGCACGCCGTCCTTCTCCATCGCGTGGAGGCGGATGACGCCGGTCGTCGTCTCCTCGCAGCCGCCGATCATCTCTTTGAGCAGCGCGTTGTGCTTGGTGTAGATCGTGGTGACGAGGTCGCAGCCGTCGTCCATCGACATGTGCGGCTTCGAGGCGATCACCGACTCGATGTGCGAGTAGTAGGTCGTCTCGTTCTCGCCCTTGATCGCGTAGGTCGGGATCTCGTAGTGCGCGCAGAGCGCGGCCGCGACGTCGTCCTGCGTCGAGAGCGGGTTGGAGGCGCAGAGCGCGATCTCGGCGCCGCCGGCCTTCAGCGCGAGCATGAGGTTCGCGGTCTCGGTGGTGACGTGGAGGCAGGCGCCGATCCGCACGCCGGCCAGCGGCTTCGTCTTCGCGAAGCGCTCGCGGATCTGGGCCAGGACGGGCATGAAGCTCGCCGCCCACTCGATCCGCGACTTGCCGGCGTCGGCGAGCGCGAGGTCCTTCACGTCGCCGCGGGTCTTTTCCAGGGTTTGCACGTGTGTTTGATCCTTTTATGCAAGCGTAGGCGCCTGCGCGGGGCGCAGTGCCTCTCAAACACGCCGTGCTTGTTGAAACCAGCTCTACCGGCGCGACCGGACCCTCTTCGCCGCGAGGCGTCTCGGGTTCTTGCCTGGTAGACCGCCTCGTGGACGGAATCGATGCGTATCTCGACCGCCTGGCCTCCGCCGAGCCGACGCCGGGCGGCGGCTCGGCTGCGACGTTGGTCGGCGCGCTCGGCGCGGCGCTCGTCGCGATGGTCGCGCGCATCACCGCCCTCGCCGGCCGCCATGCCGCGCAGCGCCCCGAAGCCGAGGCGATCGCCGCGGAGGCCGACGCGCTGCGCGAGCGCTTCCGCGCCGCCCAGACGCTCGACGAGGAAGCGTACGCCGCGGTCGTCGCCGCCTCGGCGCTGCCGCGCGGGACCGCCGACGAGCAGCAAGCGCGCACGCGCTCGCTGCAGCAAGCGCTCGCCGGCGCGGCCGAGGCGCCGCTCGCCGCATCGGGGCTGTGCGCCGAAGCGATCGCGCTCGCGGCGCGCGCGAACGCGCTCGGCAACGCGCACTTGGTGAGCGACGTCGAGTGCGCGCTGCACTTCTTCCGCGCCGCGCTCGCCGGCTGCGTCGCGAACGTGCGCATCAACCATGCCTTCATCAAGGACGCCGAGATCGTGCGCGCGCAGGACGAACGCCTCGTCGCGATCGTGACGACCGCGCACGGCACGCTCGACCGGCTGCTGCCGAAGCTCCCGTAGCGGCTCGTCGAGCGAGCCCGGCGTGCGGGTACAAGCTCGCCCGTGAACCTGCTAGGACGTGTCAAACCACTCGACGAGTTGCTCGCGCAGACCGGCTCCGATCCGCACGGCACCGCCTTGAAGAAGACGCTCGGCGTGTGGGGTCTCACGGCGCTCGGGATCGGGGCGATCATCGGGACCGGGATCTTCGTGCTGACCGGACACGCCGCCGCCACGCAGGCGGGCCCCGCGATCGTCCTCTCCTTCGTCGTCGCGGGGATCGTGAGCGCGCTCGCCGCGCTGTGCTACGCCGAGCTCGCGTCGACGGTGCCGGTCTCGGGGAGCGCGTACACGTACGTCTACGCGACGCTCGGCGAGTTCCTCGCCTGGATCGTCGGCTGGGGGCTGATCCTCGAGTACGCACTCGGCGCGGCGACGGTCGCGATCGGATGGTCCGGCTACTTCTCCGACTTCCTGAGCGCCTCGGCGCTCCATCTTGCGCTGCCGAAAGCGCTCACGACGAACCCGTTCGCCGGCGGGATCGTCAACCTGCCGGCGGCGCTGATCATCCTGATCATCACCGCGCTGCTGATCCGCGGCACGACGGAGAGCGACGCGGTGAACAAGACGATCGTCGCGATCAAGCTCGCGATCGTGGTCTTCTTCATCGTGGTCGGGATCGGCCACGTGAACCCGGCGAACTGGCACCCGTTCGCGCCGTTCGGCGTGTGGGGCGTCTTCTCGGGCGCCTCGATCGTGTTCTTCGCCTACATCGGTTTCGACGCGGTCTCGACCTCGGCCGAAGAGGTCAAGAACCCGTCGCGCGATCTCCCGCTCGGGATTCTGCTGAGCTTGGTGATCTGCACGGTGCTGTACATCGTCGTCTCCGCCGTGCTCACCGGCGTGCTGCCGTACTCGCAGCTCAACGTCGCATCGCCGGTCTCGTACGCGATGATCCGGATCGGCCTGGGCTGGGCGGGCGAGATCATCGCGATCGGCGCGATCGCCGGGCTCACGACCGTGCTGCTGGTGCTGCTCTACGGGCAGAGCCGGATCTTCTTCACGATGTCGCGCGACGGTCTGCTGCCGCGGGTCTTCGCGCGCGTGCACCCGCGGTTTCGCACGCCGTACCTGTCCTCCGCGCTGATCGGGATCGTGGTCGCCGTCGTCGCCGGGATCGGCTCGCTCGACATCGTCGCGGAACTGGTGAACATCGGGACGCTCGCCGCCTTCGCGTTCGTTTCGATCGGCGTGATCATTCTGCGCAAGCGCCGCCCGGAGATGAAGCGCGGCTTCCGCGTCCCGTTCAGCCCGGTCGTTCCGGTCCTCGCGGTCGTCGGCGCGCTGTTCCTGATCTGGCGGCTGCAGGCCGTCACGAAGTGGGCGTACGTGATCTGGCTCGTCCTCGGGCTGATCGTGTACGTCGCCTATTCGCGCCCGCGGAGCACCGTCGGGCGCGAACAGGCCGAGTGAGAGTTCCCGGTCAGGTCGTCGCGGGTGAGGTCTCCGGTGCCGACTGGCCGTTCTGGCCGCCGTTCCGCTCGGCGCCCTTGATCGTCGGCGTGGCCAGCGTCCCCTCCGGCGGGCCGGTGTCGCGTTCGCCGAGGACGAGGTAGCCGGCCGCGATCGCGCCGGCGAGCGCGAGCGTCGTGAACGCCGGATGGCGCAGCTTCTCGTGCAGGCCGAACGCGCGGTCGAGCGAGATCGCGCCGTAGCCGGTCGATGCGAACGCCAGCGCGGCGGACGCGTAGAGCACCCCGAGCTCGACACCGTTCTTCGCGGCGAAGAAGCCGTTCTTCGCGTGGACGCTGTTCTGCGCGACGATCATCCCCGAGAGGAGGATCGCCGGCCCGATCGGGCCGCCCAGGCCGAGCGCGATCATCAGCCCGGCCGCGATCTCGCCGTCGGAGGCGACCGTCGCGTACTGCTTGCCGGGCTTGAAGCCGAGGCTCTCCATGAAGCCCGCCGCCCCCTCGGGTCCGGGGCCCTCGAACCACCCCAGCGCCTTCTGCGCGCCGTGCGCGGCGTAGCTCAGGCCGACGGCCAGCCGCGAGGCCAAGAGCCCGAGATCGTCGATCATTCGACGGCCGCCGGGTCGTCCGAGGCGTCCTCGATCTCGTTGATCCGGCCCGCCCCGTGGATCACCTCGGTCACCTTCTCGCCGCCCTCTCGGACAGGATCGGAGACCACGGCGTAGTGCGTGTGCCCGTGGCCGCCGCTCGCGTCGGCGTGGAGCGTGCCGGCCAGGACGCGCCCGTCGTCGAGCGTGATGCGAACGGGCTTGCCGACATACGGCCGGACTTCTTCATCGGTCATGGGCGAAGTGTACCCGAGATTGACCCGGCGCCGCCGATCGTCCCCGGGGTGTAGGCGAGCCGCGGGCCGGCGTGGCCGGCGCGCGCGACTCGCAGAGACGATCGACGGCGGGGTCGGCCGCTACTCGTCTGGCCCGGCCTCGAACAACCGAACGCGAAGTTCGGAGCCCGTTCGAGGGCACGAGCACGAGAGCGGACGGCTGAGGCGGGTCCCGGGCCGGTAGTGCGTGCACCCCCGGAGCCCGTGCTGAGAAGATCGGTGCCCGCATCCGAGACAGTGCAGTTCCGACCGGGAGCGCGTCCGGCACACCCATGCGACGACGGCTTGACTCATCTGCTGACCATGGTGCACGACCCGTAGCGCGTTGTCATCGGACCGGTCGTACTAGTCTTTTTCAGTACGGTAAGCCGCATTCCGCGCGCCAACGCTTCGCAAAACGACTATACTGCACGGGACAGGTACGATCGTACCTGTTTTTGCACGCACGACGCTTCAAAGGTGGCCCGCACGAATGTTAGTACTTGTAACTCTTATCGCCGCACTGACGAATGGTATCATTGCGCCATCGACGACGGCGACGCCGACCGGAACCTCCGCGTCCGCGCCGGCTGTCACGTACGCGGTCGACGACATCACGTCGGGCGGGCCCGACTGACGACGCGGGTTCGTAGCGCTCGCGGGTGACGGAATTTGGCCCGCCGCAACGAACAGACGCAGGCGGCAGGGTTGTTGGAGAGGCGCCCGTCCAGGCGTCTCTCTCGTTATCCGGGAGGATCGCTTCGGCTTCAGCACTTCGTAAGCGCGCAGTACGGCATGTCACCATCCCAGACGCGATGCAAGCCTGGTTCGCGGGCGAGTTCGAGTCGTGTTTGGAGCTGTGCGACGCGATTCGCTCGCGCGGGATCGAGAGCCGCACGCACGTCGCGCTCCTTCGCGCTCGCGCGTTGCTGCGGCTCGATCGGCCCGATGACGCGCTGCTGGCGCTGCAGACCGCCGCGGCTTTTCCGGCCGGAACCGACGAAGCGATCACCGCGACGATGTTGTCGGGCGTCGCTCACGTCCGGCGCGGCGACCCGGATCACGGCCTCGCCCTGCTGCTCGCCGCACAGACCGGCTCGGCACGCGCTCATCCGACCATCCGATCGGAGATCGCGCTGAATATCGGCCTCGCACAGTACGGCCGCCGCGACTTCGACGCCGCCGAGCAGGCGTTGAACCTCGTGTCGCCCGACTCCGATCTCGTCCATGCGAGAGCGATCCAATATCGCGCGTGGATCGCGCAAGCGCGCTCGAACAGCGAGCAGTCGGCGCGACTGTTCCGCGCGGCGCTCGCGGCGCTCGACACGTGCCGGCATTACGATCGCTTCTTCGAGGCGAACTGCGTACGAGCGCTCGCGCATCTCAGCCTCGAACGGCTCGATCGCAAAGCGTGGGCCGAAGTCGCCGAACGCCGTGCCAAGATCGATTGGTCGGCGAACGGTCTCGCTCAGCCGCGGTTCTTCATCGCGTACTGCGCCGCGGCATACCAGTTGGACGTCGAAGGGAACCCGCTGGAGGCGGCGCGCGAAGCGCGGCACGCCGAGCAGATCGCGCCGAGCGATGCGTATCGCGTCCAAGCGCTGTGCAAGCGCGCGTCCATCTACCGCCGCGCCGGAGAACCGCTAGCTCAGCGAGATCATCTCGAGGCGGCGATCGAGCTGCTCCGCACCTGCGGTACCGCGCTGGCCGGTGACGAGGCGATGGTGCCCTACATTCTCGCCGAGGAGCTGGCGACGATCGATCATCCCGAGACGATGCCGACGCTGATGCGTCACAAGGACCGCGCAACGATGTCGCCCGTGCTCTCCGCCAAGCAATCGCTGCCGGCTGACCCGTACCGGTCGCTGGTCGAAGCGAGGGTGTTGGAATCGCTCGGCGACACGCGGGCGGCGCTTCAGCGGTTTCGTCAAGCGCACGCGGCGCTCTCGCGCTGCGGTTACACGCGGCGCGCCGTCTTCGCCGCCTTGCACATCGTGCGGTCGACCGGCGACCGCCGGATGCGCGCGTTCGCAGCACGGGCGACCTCGCATCTCTCGCCGCAGTCATGGCTGCACCGCGAGACGCACGTTGCGAGCGCGCAGCGGATCCGGCTCACCGCGGTGCAGCGTGAGGTGCTCGCGCTGATCTGTCAGGGGAAGTCGAATCCCGAGATCGCGCGGCTGCGAAAGCGCTCGCTGCACACCGTGCGCAATCTCGTCGCGCGGCTGTTCGAGCTGTTCGAGGTGCAGAGCCGCGAGCAGCTCGCGGTCGAGTGCGTCCGGCGGGGACTGTATGCTCCGGTCTAGGCCGTAGCGCGCTACGCGACCAGGTCGAGGAACGGGCGGACGTCGGCCTCGTCGACGTCGACGCCGACGCCGCGCGAGTTCCAGCGCGCGTCGTGGAAGTCCGAGCCGGCGGTCATCACGAGGCCGTAGCGGCGCGCCTGCTCGCGGTAGTGCGCGGTCTGCTGCGCGGTGTGCGTCGGGTAGAACACCTCGAGCCCGGCCAGACCGCGCTCCGCGAGATCGTCGAGGATCGCCTGGTCCTTGAGCCGGCCGGGGTGCGCGAGCACCGGGACGCCGCCGCTGCGGCGGACGACCTCGATCGCCTCGAGCGGGGTGATGTGGTGCGAGGGCGCGTAGCCGGGCTTCCCGCGCGAGAGGAGCTGGTCGAACGCGGTCTGCACGTCCTTCACCATCCCGCCGCGCACCAGCGCCTTCGCGACGTGCGGGCGACCCAGCGCGTGGCCGCCCCCGGACTCAGCCAGCACCTGCTCGACGGTGACCGGGTAGCCGGCGCGGTTCAGCCCGGCGACCATCGTGTCGATCCGCCCGCGCCGGTGCGAGCGGTTGCGCTCGACGATCTCGCCGAGCGGCGAGGCGCCGGTCGGGATCCGGTAGCCGAGGATGTGGACGTCGCTCCCTTCCCAGGTCGTGTTGATCTCGATCCCGGGGATCAGGTGCTGCCCCGGCGTCTCGAGCCGGTCGTAGGCTCGGGTCGTGTCGTGGTCGGTGATCGAGAGCCACGAGACGCCGCGCGCCCGCATCCGCTCGACGAGCTCGGCCGGGCTCAGCGTCCCGTCGCTCTCGAGCGTGTGGGAGTGGAAGTCGACGGTGATGGCGGGTGTGCTCCGGAGAGTGTCAGCTCGGCATGGTGCGCGGCGGGGTGCGGCGTTCGACCAGCAGCCGAATCGCGGTGCGCACGTTGCCGTCGATCTCGACGTCGGTGAACTCGGGGACGCAGACCAGGTCGATCCCGGCGGTCTGCAAGTACGAACGCGCGATCGCGATCGCTTTGATGGCTTGGTTGGTCGCTCCGGCTCCGATCGCTTGGAGCTCGGCGTTCGGCTTTTCGCGCATGACGCCGGCGAGCGCGCCGGCGACGGAGTTGGGGTTCGACTGAGCAGACACCTTGAGAACCCCCGATGCGGGTGTCCTCTGCGGCTCGATCATGCTAGGCCTCGAAGATTGATACGTTTGATGTCGAGCGCACGCCCGGAAGCGACGTCAACCGTCGCGACTGCCGCGCAAAATTGTCGTGTACCCGTTTTCTGGACGGCAAAGCGCTCGGAGACTCCGTTGGTGAAACGCTCCAGCACCGGCCCGGATTCCATCCCGATCACGCCTTCCGACGGGCCGGTCATCCCGACGTCGGTCAGATAGGCGGTGCCGCCGGCGAAGATCTGCTCGTCGGCCGTCTGGACGTGCGTGTGCGTCCCGTAGACCAGCGAGACCGACCCGTCGAAGAACCGCCCGAGCCCGACCTTCTCCGAGGTCGCCTCGGCGTGCACGTCGACGACGATCACCGGCGTGACCGCGCGCAGGTCGTCGACCAGCTCCCGGCCGAT
>DATHLL010000657.1:0-2678 GCA_035488195.1 Candidatus Elarobacter sp.
CGGGAAGCAGACGTAGCCGCCGGTCGCGACGACCATCAGCGGCTTGAACCGCGCCAGCGCCCCGAGCGCAACGACGACGCCGGCGGCGTTCGCCGCAACCGTGCGCAGCGTTCCGAGCGAAAGCTTGCGCTGCAGCGCCGCGCTCGGCACGAACGTCAGCGGCATCGTTGTCACGAGGCTCGCTTCGAGGCCGCGGCGGTTGCCGAAGAAGCGCGGCTCGTACGCATCGGCATGAAACGCCGCACGCACCGCGTCGTCGATCGCGAGCGCAGGGTAGACGTGGCCGCCGGTCCCGCCGCCGGTGAACGCGATCCTGAGCTTCACGGCTCGTCTGTTCGCCGAACGGTGCATGCGTGCATCGTGAAGAGTGCCTGAAACGGCACGCCGGCGCGCCTCACGCGCGGCTCATTCCGTCCGTTTATCGTCGCACCCATGTTCAAACAGCTTTGCGCCGCGTCCGCCCTCACCGTCGCGCTCGCCGCCTGCGGTGGCGGCGGGTCGAGCGGGAGCGGATACGGCGGTCCTCCTCCGACGGGATCGACACCCGCGCCCGTCAACGCCCCGCTCACGACGGCGTCGCTCAACGGCTCGCCCGGCTTCGTGAACAGCCAATCGCGCACCGTGTACGTCTTCGACGCCGACCTCGGCACGCCGAACGCGTCGACCTGCAGCGGCGCCTGCGCCTCGAACTGGCCGCCGGTCACCGTCGCGGCCGGAACCACCCTCCCCTCGCCGTGGACTTCGTTCGTCCGGGGCGACGGCTCGACCCAGCTCGCGTACAAGACGCGCGCGGTGTATACATTCGCCGGCGACGGCGCAGCCGGCCAAGCCAACGGCGACGGGATCACCGCCTTCGGCGGGGTGTGGCACATCGCACGGCCGTAGCCGGCGGACACCAACTTCGAACCGAAAGCAAACCGAATCCAAACGTCCCGCCGTAGACGCGTCCCCGGCGATTGGGCATGATGGTGGTGGGACGGCGGCGCGCTATCAGCAATGGTAGCCCACACCCGGCGTCGTCGTCCCTCCCTCTCTCCCTTGCCGATGGTGCTGGTGTGAACGATCAGGACATGGCCGTCGAGGACATGCGATATGTCGTTGCGACGCTGGGCGGACCCGCCTCGGTGAGCGCCGCCATGCCCGATCTCCGCTACGACTGGAGCTGCGGCTGCGCCGTGCTCGTCGACGGAAGCGTCCCCTCGCGCAGCTGGGTGCGCTGCACCGCACACGCGAACCTGACCCTCGCGACCCGCCGGACCAGCCGCCGCTCGGCGTAGCCGCGAACCGGCCGTCAGGCCGCGCGGTGCCGTCCCACGTTCGCGATCAGGGCGACCGCGATCAGTGAGACGATGAGCGAGGTGCCGCCGAACGAGATGAACGGGAGCGGGACGCCGGTGACCGGCCACGACGACGTGACGACGCCGATGTTGATGAACGCCTGAATCACGATCAGGAACGTGCAGCCCATCGCGAGCAGCATCCCGAACCGGTCGGGAACCTTAAGCGCGAGGTTGATCGCGCGGATCGCGAACGTGACGAACAGCGCGAGCACGACGAGCGCGCCGAGCATCCCCAGCTCTTCGCCGAGCACCGCGAAGATGAAGTCGGTGTGCGCTTCGGGGAGATAGAAATACTTCTGGCGCGAGGCGCCGAGCCCGAGGCCGAACACGCCGCCGCTGCCGAGCGCGAGCAGCGACTGCACGATGTGGAAGCCGGTGTTCTGCGCGTCCTTCCACGGGTCGAGGAACGCGAAGACGCGCGCGCGCTTGTAGGCCGACGAGCCGACGGCGATCGCCGCGCCCGGCAGCATCGCGAGCGCGCACATGATGAGGTGCTCGAACCGCGCGCCGGCGGTGAACAGCAGCGCGAACGCGGTGAAGATGTAGAGCGACGCGGTCCCCATGTCTGGCTCGAAGAAGACCGGCGCGGAGAGCAGGACGGTGATGAACAGCACCGGCCAGACGCCCTTCGAGAGCGAGCGAATGCCCTCCCCGAGCTGCGCGAGCTTCGCCGCCAGGAAGATCACGAGCGCGAGCTTGCCGAGTTCCGACGGCTGGAACGAGAGCGCGTGGAAACCGAGCCAGCGGCGTGCGCCGCCGGTCGCGAAGCCGACGTGCGGGATCAGCGTCAGCACGAGCAGCAGCAGCGTCACCAGCACGAGCCCCGGCGCGACCGTGCGCCGCTTGCGGTAGTCGACGCGGTACGCCGCATACGCGAGGACGAGCCCGACGCCGAGATAGACCAGCTGCCGCTTCAGGTAGTACGCGGTGTCGTGGAACGACGAGTACGCGGTCGCGCTCGACGCGCTGAAGACCATGACCAGGCCGATCACGACCAGGAATGCGACCGATCCGAGCAGCAGCGCGTCGGGCGGGCCGACGCGCGCGCGCTCGCGGTCCCAGTCGGGTTCGTGCGGTTGGCCTACCGCGGCCGCTCTAGCGTGCACCGGCGACCGGATTCTGCAGGCCGTGCACGGCCTGCGCGAACATCTCGCCGCGGTGTTCGGCCGAGCGGAACATGTCGAACGACGCGCAGCCCGGCGAGAGCAGCACGACGTCGCCGGCGTTCGCGAGCGTGCGCGCCTTCGCGACCGCGTCGTCCATCGAGCCGGCGCGCTCGACCGTCGCGCGCTTGACGACGCCGGCGATCTCGTCCGCCGCCTCGCCGATCAGCACGAC
>DATHLL010000658.1:0-2238 GCA_035488195.1 Candidatus Elarobacter sp.
GCCTCGAACTGGTCGGTCGCGCGCGCGGCGAGCTCGTACACGCCGCGGTGGATGTTCGCGTTGTCGTTCTCGTAGTAGCGGACCAGCGCGTCGATCACGGCGCGCGGCTTCTGCGAGGACGCCGCCGAGTCGAGGAACACCAGCCGCTTCCCGCGCGAGGTCGGCTTCGCGAGGATCGGGAAGTCGGCGACGATCCGCCGCTGCTTCTCGGCGTCCGCGTCGCCGTCGTAGCGGATCGTCTGCGTCGCGACGCCGGCTTGCGCGCTCATCCGTCGATCTCCGTCGCGTCGTCGATCTTGCGGTCGAGCGCGGTGCGGACCTCGTCGCGCAGCGCCTCGCTCGGGAAGCGCGCGACGACCGGCTCGAAGAAGCCGAGCGTGATCAGCCGCAGCGCCTGCGCGCGCGCGATCCCGCGGCTCCCCGCGTAGAAGAGCGCCTCCTCGTCGAGCGAGCCGACGGTCGCGCCGTGGAACGCCTTCACGTCGTTCGCCGCGATCTCGAGCGCGGGGATCGAGTCGATGTGCGCGCGCTTCGAGAGCAGCAAGGCGTCGTCGCGCAGCGAGGCGTCGCTGCCGTGCGCCTTCGGGCGGATCACGATGTTGCCGACGTAGCGCCCTTGGCCGCGGTCGGTCGCGGCGCTCCGCACCACCGTGTCGGAGAACGTCGGGCCGACGGCGTGCTCGGCGCCCGAGGTCAGGTCGACGTGCTGCATTCCGGTGTTGAAGAAGAGCGCCGAGGTCTCCGCCCGCGCGCCGGGCGCGTCGAGGTGCGCGTCGAGGACGGTGCGCGCGAGCGCGCCGCCGAGCTCGGCGAGGTGCCAGCGTACGACCGCGTCGCGCTCGCAGCGGGCGCCGCGCGAGAAGATCACCCGCGCCGCTTCGCTCGCCTGCTGCACGACCGCGTAGTCGAGATGCGCGCCCTCGCCGGCGTGCGCCTCGACGATCCCGCAGACGAACGGGTCGCCCTCGCCGACGTGCCGCTCGAGCACCGTCGCGCGCGCGTTCTTTCCGAGCACGACGACGACGTGCGGGAACACCGCCTCGTCCTGCGCCTCGGAGCTCGCGAAGATCAGCTGGATCGGCGCGTCGAGCTGCATCCCGTCCGGGACGTACACGAACGCGCCGCAGTTCTGGAACGCCGTGGCGAGCGCGGCGAACCGGTCGGCGCGCCAGTCGACGACGCCGTGCGCGACCGCGGAGACGAGCTCGCCGTGCGAGCGCGCCGCGTCGCCGATCGGCAGCACGACGACGCGCCGGTCGCCCGAGCCGGCGCGGTGCCCGCCGTTCCGCAGCGCATCGGCATCGGCGCGGGCGGCGCCGGTTTCGAGCAGCGTCGCGCCGAGGTGGACGAGGCCGCCGGCGTTCTCGGTCGCGAGCGCGGGGCGGTCGGTCTCCGGATCGGCGTCGGGCGCGGGCGCGCCGAACGGCACCGTCTCGACGGTGCGCCGGTCCGACGTCCACACCAGCTCGTCGTAGCGCAGCTTGTCGTAGTCGTGCTTCCAGCCGCGGCCGGGCCGCATCCCGGGCGCAGGCAGCTCCGCGTACCGCGCGAGCGCCTCGCGGCGCAGCGCGGCGCCGTTCGCGCCGCCGTTCTCGGGATGCTCGGCGAGCAGCGCGATCGCGGACTCCAGCGTCTCGGCGTCCGGCGCGAAGGCGAGCGCGTCGAGCGTCTCGCTGACGCCGCTAGGCACGGGCCGCCGCGGCCTCGGCTTGGGCGGACTCGCGCAGCGCGTCGTAGCCGTTGCGCTCGATCTCCTCCGCCAGCTCGGGGCCGCCGCTCTTGACGATGCGGCCGTCGATCAGCACGTGGACGACGTCGGCCGGGATGTGGCGCAGGATGCGCGGATAGTGGGTGATCACCAGGAAGCCGATCTCGCGGCCTTCGTCGCTCGCGCGCAGCGCGTTCACGCTCTTCCCGACCGACTGCAGCGCGTCGACGTCGAGACCCGAGTCGGTCTCGTCGAGCACCGCGTACTTCGGCGCGAGGATCGCGAGCTGCAGCATCTCGAGCCGCTTCTTCTCGCCGCCCGAGAAGCCGTCGTTCACGTAGCGGCCGAGGAACGCCGGATCCATGTCGAGCGTGTCGAGCTTCTCGAACACCAGCTTGCGGAACTTCGCCGGCGTCAGGTCGTCGGGCCGCACCGCTTGGCGCGCGGTGCGCAGGAAGTTCGCGACCGAGACGCCCGGGATCGCCGCCGGATACTGGAAGGAGAGGAAGAGCCCCGCCTTCGCGCGCCGG